>NZ_JBAKFX010000056.1:0-26829 GCF_037577855.1 Dethiothermospora halolimnae
TCCGCCGCTTTCCACTATTTAAATCACCCGAAGGTTCAATAAATAGCTTCACGCTCGACTTGCATGTGTTAGGCACGCCGCCAGCGTTCGTCCTGAGCCAGGATCAAACTCTCAAATTAAAAGTTTTATTACCTGTCACTCAATGTGACGCTGGTGTTAAATGTTTTTCATCTCAAATTAATATCTGGGATGTGCTTGACTTGCACTGTTTAATTTTCAAAGACCAAATTTGTTTTTGAAACAATTTGTTTCGTTGCGACTCTTAACACTATATCAGATTACTTTTAATGTGTCAAGTGTTTTCTTGAAGTTTTTTGAAGTAACCTCCGAATAAATTCGAAGTCGTAATCCAATTATCCACTGTTGTTTGTTAGTAGTGAATCTTACCGTCGTTTTTTTTCGACGACTCTTAATACTATAACAGATTCCATAGAATTCGTCAAGAGTTTTTCAAACCAAATATAGTATTTATTAATCTATATAAAAATATACACATTTTATAAAAAAACTTAAAAACAAGCTGAGGGGTTATGAATCCCTCAGCAACTCAAACAAACTATGATGTTACAAATCACCTAGTCCACACATTTATACTTTTAATCATTTAAATTCTGACTAATTAAACTCCAGATACCTTCTTTTTCAAAACCTCTTCTCCAAGAAGCTATTCCAGATAAATCATATTTTTTTATTAATTTTATCCTTTCTTTCATTGAATGTTCGTTTTCTAACCATACCTTATATAGGTCCCCATCCACTCTATACTCTCCATAATATTGATTAGTATTTTCATCAAACTTAACTTCCCCATTATATTTTCTGAGTAATTCTTCTGCCCTTTCCATGGATACAGCATACGGGGTTACATCTATTTCTCCATCTACAATTTCTTCTTTCCATATTCTATTATAAAAGGGAACTCCTAATATTACCTTATTATTAGGCACTTCATCTAACAAAGTCTTTATTCCTCTCTCTACCCATGGTATAGAAGCCACAGACCCACTCACTTTACTTCCCCTTGGATACTCATCATATGCCATCAATATTACATAGTCCACTAATTCCCCTAGTTTCTCTCTGTCATAGAACATAGACCAGTTTTCACTTTTTGATTTAATGGTTACATCTATAGACAGAGTTAAATCATTTTCTCTAGCTATAGGAGATAGCTCTTTTATAAATTGAGTGAACATATCTTTATCCTTTAAGTATACATTCTCAAAGTCTATATTTATTCCATCCAAATCATAATACAAAGCTAAATCTATAATTTTACTTATAACCTTTTCTCTTAATTTAGCGTCATTAACTATTTTATTAGTACGTTCAAGATTAAAGGCATTATTAAATACTCCCCATACTTTATAGTTATTTCCATGGGCCCATTTAACATATTCTTTACTTCCTTTATCGTAAAGGTTCCCTTCTTCATCCTGTAGTTCAAACCAAGTAGGTGCTATCACATCTAAGCCCTGGACCTCTTTTAATTTATTAGCACTAGGGGTAGTTCTATATACAAACTCCCATGTTATATTAATCTTTTCACTTTTTTCTTCTTCTTTTTTTACTTCTTTTTCTTCATCATAATGTATCAATCTCTTCATATCAACATCACTATTCTTTACATATCCAGATAACCCTCTAGAGGTTCTAGCATATGACCATTCTTTTTCTGTATCATATATAAATACTTCTTCGTCTATATCAGCTATATCCTCTACTTCAGACCATACACTTTTTTTCTTTCTTAGCCTAGCTTTATTTTTTGCTACCGCCAGTCTTTTTATAGAACCTTTTTTATCAATAATTAAAATATCTGTATCTTCAATATAACTGTAACTATAATCAGAATGTTCTTTAATAAAATCAAAGTTTATAAAAGCTTGTCCATCTTTGTATAAGAAGGTATTTTTATTTTCTACAAACTGTTGATTAACTTTTATCGTTAGTTCTTCACTATAAAATCTAAATATCTTATTCCCATCATAAAAAACACCTATTTCATTTTTAGTATCCCAGACCATGTCTAAATTTAATACATCCTTCAAAATGTCTATATTAACAAAGCTCCCCTCATCATTATTAATTATATCTCCCCTATATGCTTTCATTTGCCCATCTAAAACTAACCTCGTATCTTCCGGCATTGTATAGGTAGGAGTAGCAATTAAATTTGTATGAGCTACCAATACATAAATTGATACAATCCCTAAAATAAATGCAGTTACCAAAAGACCTAAAAAAAGTTTTTTCATCCCACACATCCTTTACTATTTTTTATCACTTTGCCCATAAACTAAGGGATGGTAATATACCATCCCCTTAATTATATCATATTATTTAACTAATTCTTTACCTCTATTGAAGGCTTTTATATTTATATCAACAAATTTTTCTTTAACATTTTCTCTTATAACTTCTTCCCAATCAACTTCATCAATATTTAGCGCCTTAACTAATCCACCTAACATAACGATGTTTTGAGTCCTTATATTACCTATCTCATTTTTTGCTATATCCACAGCATTTATAACTGTAGTATCAACCTTATTTTTAAGTCCTTCAACTACACCTTCTGGATACTTAGCTTCTCCTGTTAAAATAGGTACTGAAGGTATACCATATTCATTTATAACAAGCTTACCCTTTGGCTTTAAGTGGTCTATCCATCTTTCAGCTTCCATTTTTTCAAAAGCTACAACTATATCTGCTTGCCCCTTTCCTATAATAGGAGAGTAAACTTTTTCACCATATCTAACTTGGGTAGTAACACTTCCACCTCTTTGGGCCATACCATGAACCTCTGACATTTTAACATCATAACCTGCTTTTATTAACCCCGATGATAAAACCTTACTGGCAAGTATTATACCTTGCCCACCTACTCCAACTAGTAAAATATTATTTATTTTTGACATATTATTCACCCACCTTTTCTATTGCATCGAATAGACATATTTGTAGACATACATCGCAACCTACACACATAGAATCATCAATAATAGCACCAGTATTATCATCAAAGGATATCGCTGGACAACCGGCTTTTAAACACATTTTACATTTTTTACATTTTTCACTGTCTACAACACAAGACTTTCTATCTAAACCGTACTCTTCAATTTCTTCCTTAGTTGATTTTTTAAGAACACAAGGCCATTTTGTTATTATAACCATAGGCTCTTCAGTTTCCATAGCTTTGTCGATTGCTGCTTTTGTTGCTTTTAAATCTAAAGGATTTATAACCTCAATATGTTTTACTCCAATAGCTTCACATACTTTTACTAAATCAATCTGCTCTGTTACATCACCCATTAATGTGTACCCAGTTCCAGGGTTTTCTTGATGTCCTGTCATTCCAGTGATTCTATTATCAAGTATAATAGTAGCAGCATTACCTTTATTATAAACTATATCTATAAGACCCGTTATTCCTGAATGGAAGAATGTAGAGTCTCCTATTACACCAAAGACCTTAGTGTCTCTACCATTAAATTTGCTAGCCGCAGCAAAACCATGTCCAGCACTCACACTGGCTCCCATACAGACACATGTATCCATTGTTGAAAGTGGCGGAGCTGAGCCTAAAGTATAACACCCTATATCTCCAGTTACAACAGTATTTTTCTTCTTGCTTAACTCATAGAATAGTCCTCTATGGGGACATCCAGCACACATAGTAGGAGGTCTTCCCACAACTTTCTCTTCATTCTTAGCAACAGCTTCTCTTTTTTCACCTAGAATAGCTTCTGCAATAATATCTGGGTTTAATTCTCCTACAATAGGTATTACTTCCTTACCTATAACATCTATTCCCATAGCTTTTATCTCTGTCTCTAAATAAGGTTCCAGTTCTTCTATTACATATAGTTTATCTACTTCATTAGCAAACTCTTTTATTTTTTCCTTTGGTAATGGGAAAGTAAAGCCTAACTTAAGGTATGATACCGTATCACCAAATACCTCTTTAGCATATTGATAAGCAACTCCCGATGTTATAATTCCTATCTTTTTATCATTCCACTCAAATCTATTTAACGGTGTATTGTTACTATATTCCTCTAATTTTTTAAGTTTTTCCTCAACAACAACATGTAGTTTTCTACCATTGGCAGGAGTAGCAACATATTTAGGTATATTCTTTTCATAAACTTTCATACCAACTTCTTCTCTATCATCGAATTCCACTAATCCTTTACTATGACAGATTCTAGTTGTAAGTCTTAGTAATATTGGTACATCATATTTTTCACTTATTTCATATCCAACTTTAACAAAATCTTTAGCCTCTTGACTATCACTTGGTTCAAGCATGGCTATTTTTGATGCTTTAGCATAATATCTGTTGTCCTGTTCATTTTGAGAACTATGCATTCCAGGATCATCAGCGGATACAATTATACATCCTCCATTTACTCCTAAATATCCAAATGTAAATAATGGATCTGCTGCCACATTAATACCCACATGCTTCATAGCTGCAAGAGTTCTGGCTCCTGCAATGGAACCTCCAATAGCAACCTCTAAAGCAACTTTTTCATTTGGAGACCACTGGGAATATATCTCCTTATAGTTCGCTACATTCTCCAGTATTTCAGTACTGGGAGTTCCTGGATAAGCACTTGCCAATGTTACACCAGCTTCAAAGGCACCTCGTGCTACTGCTTCATTACCTGTTAAAAAATTTTTCATAGATTACACCCCTTTACAAAATAAAAGTTTAAACAAATATATATTAATATTATTATTTAGCAATCAAACTTCCTAAAGCTATAGAGTTTAATTTTGCTTCATGGGTATCTGCCCTAGAAACCAAAACCACAGGGGCACTGGCACCCATAATAACTCCAGCCGACTTACCATTAGCAAAATATGTTAAGCTTTTCCCTATACCATTTCCTGTTTCTATATTAGGAACCAACAAAACATCTGTATCCCCTGCTACTTTACTATTATAACCTTTAATATCACAAGCTTCCTTTGATACAGCCAAATCTAAAGCCAATGGCCCATCTATGATAACCCCGTCTTCAAATTTTCCTTCGCCACACATATTCTTAAGTTCATTACCATCTACGGTGGCTTGCATCTTCGGATTAACCTTTTCCTTAGCAGCTAAAGCAGCAACTTTAACTTCATTATTGCCTAAAGATTTAACTACCTTTACAGCATTATTCACAATCTTAACTTTGGTATCTAAATCAGGATATAGATTCATACCCCCATCGGTTAAGAATAATAACTTATGATATGTTGGTATCTCATATACCATTACATGACTAAGTAAGCTGTCAGTTCTCAATCCATACTCTTTATTAAGAACTTGTTTAAGTAATATTGAAGTATCTATTAAACCCTTCATGATAAAGTCTGCTTTTTTACTACTTACATATTTAACTGCTAATTCTGCCGACTCTTCTAAACTTTCAGAATTCACCATCTCAAATCCATCTATATTCAATTTAGACTCATTAGCTATTGTTTTTGTCTTATCAATGTCTCCTATTAAAATAGGCTCTACAATGCCTAGCTCTTTAGCTTCGACAACAGCTTTTAAGACTTCTTCATCTTGGCAAGATGCTACGACTAATCTTTTAGATTCTTCACCCCTAGCCCTATCTAATAAAGCTTCTAAAGATCTTATCACATAACCCCTCCTTTTATTTTAAAAAAACCTTTTCCTATGACATATTCCTTTAGGCTCCTACATATATATTCAAAATACTCTAAAAAATACTCCACTATACCTATTCTACATTAGTACTTTTATTCCTTTAATTATTTTTCTTGAGTTTGTGAACTTTTTGTAATATATAAAGACTCAAAAAGTTCATATAATTTTAAAACCTATTACATATATATACCTTTGTCCATGTTTCTATTACAAAAAAAACACCCCACCTTATATAACATGGTAGAGTGTTTTTATATTTCTTCTTTAACTTAATCCTTAATCTTCTCCAAATGTCTCTTACAAGATATAGTTACTTGATCTTCTGGATTTATGCTATAAGCTTTTTCTATATCTTTAGTTGCCTTTTCCATATCTCCTTTTTCCAAATAAGTCATACCTCTGTTACAAAGTATTTCAAAATCATTGGGTCTATTTTCTATAGCTTGAGTAAATTTACTAATGGCCTCATCATGCTGATTCAGTACCGCTAGACAAAGTCCTAACTCATTTAAAGACTCTACTTGGTTTGGATACATGGCCAATACCTTTTCAAACTGATCCTTAGCCTTATTATATTGTCCAAGCTGACGATAACCAAGACCTATCATAAACAATAAATTCCACCAATCGGTGTACTTTTCTTCTAAGGGTAGTAATTTTTTAAGACCTTCCTCGGCATTCCCATTTAAAACCTCAAGATATCCCTCTTCATACTGAACATCATCTTCCATATCTTGTAGATTCTTTTTTATTTCCCCTATTCTTTCGTCATCATCATCAAAATCTAAAAGTTTCTCCCACATTATTTGACTCTTTCTAAATTGCTTACTATTTCTATAATGAAACCCTAGTTTATAATAGCCCGGAGCAAATGTAGGATCTAGGTCTATTATATCTTCAAACTGTCTAGTTGATTCATTTAAGAAGAAATTTCCATCATTAATTTTTTTAACTTTATAAAGTTTTTTTGCCTTCTCTTCTAGGGATAAGGCATAATTATATAAAGCGATTACATTTTCTTTGTTAATATTTACAAGGGCTCTAAAATATATCATAGCTTCATCTATGGCCCCTTCTTCTATAAACTTTAATCCTTTATATAATATATAATCTTCAATCTTTTCATCAAAACTATATATAATCTTTTTATAATCATTAAAGTATTTAAACTCTGGGTCTACACCCATAGTATATATCATACCCTCTATAAAAGAAGTTATCTTTAGTTCCTCTTGAGCCCTCTGTTCCTTTACTTCAGTAACTAACTCATCTACAGTCATTGGTAGTGGTATATCACTACCAACTTTATATCCATTTACATCAATAAAAGAGTTAGGCTTTAACTCTATAAAAGAAAGATTTTCTGTCTTTTGTTTAAAAAATTCATTAATGTTTTTCATTATACCACCTATCTATTTTAATATTTTATGAAATATAAGATCATCAACATAACCATTTGTCTTTTCATCAAAATGGTGCATATGTACACACCCAGAAGAGGTAAATCCACATTTTAATAGTGTACTTACCGATGATGGGTTATTACTATAAACGTAGGCTCTAGCAATTTTTACCCCCTCTTCTTTTAATCTATCTAAAGAGTAATTAGTAAGTCTTTGTCCAATTTTTTGACCTCGGCATTTCTTACTTACTGCCGCCGTTAAAAAACAACTATGATTTCTACCTTCTTTTCCTCTCTTGCCCCTAAATACACCTAAAATTTTCCCATCCTCTTCGGCAACATATAAACACATTCTAGGCTCATCTATCCATTGTTCTATTTCTTCTTTCTTTTCCACTTCACTAAAGGAAACCTCAGCTTTCTCATGGTGTAACTCCTTAAAAAAGTCTACCACTTGATTAATATCTTCTTTTTTAATATCTCTAAATCTGACCTCCACTTTCATCCCCTCCTATTTATATAAATCTAACATAAACATTCTCTTTCTTCTATTACTTGTACTTAATATATCAAACAAGACCCCCCTATATATCATAGTAAAGGAGAAAATAAGTTGCCCTAATAAATATCTTACTATACTAAAAACTGATACATTAAAAAATACCCCTGTATTATAAGCTAAAACATCACTGATTATTGTTCCTGTACTATAATACAGTATTAACATAAATATTATATTAGGTATAAACCATTCTATCCAATTATCCTTAATAAACTTAAAAGCATATACAATACTTTCCCATGAAGAATAATGTTTTTGATATATGGCTTCAGGTAAAGGATTTAATAAAAGTAACACTAGAATCTGTATTATTAATGCCAATGCAATATAGGACAAGAAAGGTAATATCCCTTGTAATGCCCTTGCTATAAATTGGTCAAATACAAACCTAGCAATCCATCCTATGAAAAATACCGTATATATCTTCCATAGATATACTTTAAATCCATCTTTAAAATCCTGAACAGTAAATTTGCCATGGTTAACTATATTATATAAAAGATATAGAAAGTTTGATGTAATAGCACTTTCTGCTATAATCAGTATTAAGCCAGCAAATAAACTTAATATAAAGCTCATAGATAGTATACCAATAATTTTCATTAAGACTATGGATATAACTGGATACGCAATTCCTATAAATATAATCAACCAATTTTTACCAAATAGTTTTAAAGTATCCTTAACACATTTCCTATTTATATAATATAGATCTCTAAAAAAACTCAATAATATCACTCCTTAAAAAAGTCAATTGTTACATCGGAGGTTTTACATTTATTAATATTGTCTAAAGTATTCTTTGCATTATAGTTAAACATAATCAAAGTTTCTCTTTTTTCCATTTCTTTCAGATTATAGTCATTATTAATAAACTTAATAATATTAAAATTAAATTTTTCAAAATGGATCTCTTTAATTATTTTTTTTACCTTTATATCCTTATAATCGGATAAATATTTTTCTACATTTTTTTCATTTCCTAAGAAATCATGTCTTATGGACCTTATCTCTTCTTTATCATAGCTGTATATAAACTCAGGTAAATTAGGATTCTTATTATTATAGATGAAATCATACTTTAATACTTCATTAAATACTCGGAGATTATCTCCTATCTTTTCCCTATAAAATTCAAAAAATATTTTATACAAATTCTTTTTACTATGATTTCTTTTATGATATTCCTTTTGTTCCCAGTATAAACTGAAATCCTCAAAGAAGTCAAATGGAGATGAGTAGTAGTTATTTATTGTATAGCCAATGGAATGAATAAAATCTGTTTCGTTACCATACTTTTCTACTAGATCTTCTATTATCTTTAACCTCAATATCTCTTCATAACTTATATAACTGGTTTCCAAGACTTCATAAGGAGCTTTATTAATAAATTTAAACCCATGCTCCCCTTTCTTATCCCTTAATTTTGATCCTTTGAGTAACTTCAAAAAACCTAACTGTAACTTATCTGGTTTTAAGTCATATACATCATTAAAAGAATTTCTAAAACTTTGATAATCCTCATAGGGAAGACCTGCTATTAAATCTAAGTGCTGATGGATATTACTATAATCTTTTATCCTTTTTACAACTTCACTTAACTTTTTAAAATCAGTAGTTCTATCTATGGCCTTAATAGTTTTTTCATTAGTTGACTGAACACCAATTTCAAATTGAAATAAACCCTTAGGAACTTTTTTCAAAAAGTCTAACATTTCATCATCTAACAAATGGGCCGTAACCTCAAAATGGAAATTAATATTTTCAACATTTTGCTCCATTATAAAGTTCATTATATCAAATGCATATATTTTATTTGCATTAAAGGTTCTATCCACAAATTTAACTTGTCTTACTTCTGCATCTATGAGTTTCTTCAAATCAGACTTTACCCTCTCTATTGAAAAAAATCTTACTCCATTTATAGTCGAAGATAAACAGAAGTTACAATTAAAGGGACATCCCCTTGAGCTTTCAAAGTAAACAATTTTATTTCTAAATTCAGATAAATCCCCATCAAATGGAGATGGTATGTCATCTAAATTTTCTATTGCCAGTCTAGGTTTAGTCCCGATTATTTGATCACCAAATCTATATACTAATCCGTCTATATCATTAAAATTATAATCTTTATTTTTTAATTCTAATAATAAGTCTTTAAATGTTTCTTCCCCTTCTCCATAAATTATAAAATCTATAAAGGAAAATTTCTCTAACATTTCTTTGCTATTAAAGGACACCTCTGGTCCTCCCAATATTATCTTTATATCCTTCTTTACAGTTTTTAATCCCTCTGCTATTTGCAAAGTTTCATCTATATTCCATATGTAGCATGAAAAAGCCACAATATCCGGCTTTTTCTTAAAAATTTCCCCAGTTATAAAGTCTACATTCTGGTTTATTGTATATTCCTCTAAATCTATATTAGGTAAAACATCTTGACAATAGCTTCTTAAATATCTTATAGAAAGAGAAGAGTGTATATATTTTGAATTTAGGGTGGTTAATAATACATTCATATAAACGACCTTCCTTACTTATAATATTAGTTATTGTATATAGTTAATTATGTCCTATTTCTCAGCTTTTACTCCAAACCATACTATCTCTCCATATTTTTTGAATCCTAAGGTTTCAGCTAAATTTATTGATGGATTATTATCTGTAACTATATGTACATAGGGAACTCCTCCATTATCAATTACCTTTTTAGCTAAATCTACGGAAACCGATATGGCTAATCCTTTTCCCCTATGTTCTTTTTTAGTATACATAATACCCATTGTACCATCTTCCCTAAGAACACACCAAGATATGGGCTCACCATTTTCATCAAATACAGCTGAACTAGGTCTTGTTTCTATGCACTCTTTTATATAGTTATAGGATTCATCATCTTTATATGTATAATACTTATCTAAAATTTCCACATGTTGTACATCTAAACTTCCAACTTCATGATTTATATTATCTAAATCCAAATTTTCTTTGTCTAAATAATATAAATAGCAATGCTCCTCCCAAGCTATCTCTTTCATATCTTTAACCATATCATAATATTTTTTTAATACTCCAGCAAAATTTTGTTCTTTACTATAATCTAATCCCTTTAACATACTTATTATAACATCATCGTCTTCTCCAAAGGGAATATTCCACATACGACTATTTACAACAAACCCTTTAGGATTTACCTTATTATCAACATATATATCCCACTCTTTTTCATACTTCATTGTATTTACTGCATTTAAAGTACCTATTTTATCAATATTTATTAGTTTTTCAATAACCTTTTTATCCTTTATTTTTTCCATATTATTACCTCCACTATAAAAATTACTAATACATTATATCATAGTAGTGAATTTTTAAAAAATATAGTAATAACTATATCCTATACCCCACTATATGTAAGAACCTTATATCATCATAATCATAATTTATCAATGGATATTCAAACCTATCATAGGTATGGGCTGCTATAAATATGTTTTCCGGCTTTCTAGGTTCATCGATTTTCACCACAATAGGACTATGATTGAATTTATCATCATAATTAAAGTTAAGCTGTATTATATCTCCTATTTCCAAATCATCAATTGTACACTCTTCTGCTATAGGACCTCTATTTTTATTATTAATAAGAAACTTATATAGATATTCAACACTAGTCCATGATGGGGCCCTATTGTTCACACTTGTATAATACCATCCAGTCCATCTTGAATAATCCATAACACATCCCCCAGCATGAAGTATTTGAGATGCAAAATTAGTACAATCTCCACCTATGCCATCAAAATTGTAGTACTTAGGATTTCTTTCAAAAGCCCATTTCTTAGCATATCTATAAGCAGCGTCTCTATCATAGGGAAATATATTACTATTAGTATCCTTAAAGTTTTCCTTCATATCAAAACCCCCATTTTTTCCTGATATTATATCTTATTTCAATATGAAGTTAAGTGTTAATAGAAATTCTGAAGATTAACTAAACCTTCTTATACTTCCATGTCCCCTTTTTAAACCACCCTCTATTTATTAAAGCCTCTATTATAACCGATAAACTAATAGCTATCCACACCCCATTGGAACCAACATTTAACATCTGACTTAGTATGTAGGCAAAGGGTAATTTAAATGCCCAATTAGCTATAAGGGACGATACCATAGGTGGCATTGTATCTCCTGAACCTTTAAAGGCTCCACCTAATACAATAGTAA
The DNA here is from genome assembly GCF_037577855.1 of Dethiothermospora halolimnae. Lineage (NCBI taxonomy): Bacteria > Bacillati > Bacillota > Tissierellia > Tissierellales > Thermohalobacteraceae > Dethiothermospora > Dethiothermospora halolimnae. Next base: position 11,869 of record NZ_JBAKFX010000056.1, read on the forward strand.
ATACAACGAAGATTAAACCTACATATGTAATCCTTAAATAGTTAACCCCTATATTTACAACTTCCATATTTTTACTTTCAAATAATAACATTATGAACTTTGGAAAAACAAAATAAGGTATAGAGAAAATAATCATGTTCATTATTGCTAGTTTCAGTCCATCCTCCACCACATTTTCTGCTTCTTTAATATCCTTTTTCCCTAAATTTTGTCCCACTAGAACAGAGATAGCCATATCCAGACCTGCTAAAAATATAAATACTAAGTTAAACATCCGTCCTCCTATGGTAAAGGCTGAAACGGCTTCTGCTCCAGATAATGAGGCTATTTTAAACATTAAAAATCCGGTTATAGGTCTTGAGACTGCTTGTATAGCTGAAAAGAAACCTATTTTCAAAATTCTTTTTACAGTATGTATACTGATTTTAAAATTCCTTATAATCTTTGATACCTTACCATCAAATAACTGCTTTCCAATAGCTAAAGCCATAAAGATAAAAGCAACTATATTGGATGTAGCCGTGGCTATAGCGGCCCCTTTAAAGCCTAGCCCTTCAAATGAGCCTAATCCAAATATAAGTATAGGGTCTAAAACAACATTTATAATATTCATAATCACAAAAATTATCATAGGGGTTTTAGAGTCTCCCCTCGCTTGAAGTATTGCTCTACCTGTTAAGTTAAAAAACATAAAAGGTACTCCTAATATAACAAACTGTAAATATACAATTGCATAATCCTTCATTTCTTTATTATCATTAAATATGCTTAGTAGTTGTTCCCTAAATACATAACATACTATAGCTATTATAGTACCAAAGAATAATGATAAAAATAATGACTGTTCTGTTATTACCAATGCATCTTTTTCATCTTTTTTACCCATACTTCGTGCAATTAAGGCTATACTCCCTGCTGCTATTAATTGAGAAAATACAATAAATATCTCTAATATGGATGTTCCTATTCCAACAGCACCTGTAGCTTCAGTAATACCGATTCTGTTTATAAACCAAGTATCTGCTAACTGCAAACAGGTTTGTAAAAACTGGCTTAGCATAAGTGGCCATGCCAATGTCCAAATTTGATTGATCCTTCTTTTATTAACTAACCCCTTCTCCATTCCTTATCCCCTCATTCCTTTCTTTTTTGTCCATTCTTATTTATTTTTCTTTCTTAAATCTTAATCAATAAAATCTCCGGAGAATGAATTCTCCTCTACGTTTCAAAAGGATATTTTATGATTGTCCCCCGGACAGGACATACCCTGTCCCTACACAATAATTGTAGCTTCAACCTCAGTCGAAGGTCTCCTTATCTATTCTTTATTCTCTATTATTTGTTCTTTGTTTTTAACTTTCTTCTTTCTTCTTTTAACTTTCTTCTTTAAATTTAAGTAGTTTAGGGTATCTAATAAAAGCATATACAATTATAACATATTATAATTTAAAATTATAATTTTTTCTGGTTTATGATATAATTATAACAAGGATAAATATAGGGGGTATGCCAATGTCGTATATGACCATAAGGCAAATAAGGCATCAAATGTGCCTTAATAAATTAAGAGAACTGGGCTGTAAAGTTGTGAAAATCCAAGGGGTTATGTTCTATGTAAAATATCAATTGGATGATCTAAAGATTTCTTATATGTATCATATAAATCAAGATAATACATATTATTTAGAAAGAATTAAACCTTACATTGTATCAGTTGGAGACCTAAAATCCGAAGAGGATATTGTCAATACTATAAAAATAGATATTGAACAATTTAAAAATGCAAAAAAAAGTAAAAACTTTAAGGACTTCATAACAGTGGATAAAGAGATTTCTACTACAGTTAGAGCCTTTGAAGATTTATATCTATATTATAATATTTCAAAAGAAGACACTAGACTCATAAAGGATGAAATTAATAGTGTAAAGAAACTATTAAAAGAAGTGAAAAATAGAAGTAAAAGGGTTTATCACGATAAAGATCCTGAAGTTTTAGAAGATTTATAAGCATTTTTTGCTAAATCCCTTTACTTTCTACTCTTTTTTGTTGAAATTTATATTTTTTTAGTAATTTTTGAAGGTATTAATTGTTTTTTATAGAATTATAACTTTAAAGATATAAATGTAGTAGAGGAAGGAGTAGATATTGGTGAATGAATTTGACAAAATTTCAATTGCTGAAATGTCAAAACAGGATATGTTGATGATAATAGAAGCCTTGGATTTCACTGGTAAAAATGCCAATGAAAATGCCTTTTTAAATTTAAAAGATAGTATAATTAAAGAATTGAGTGTTTTATATGGTGGTAATGAGGAAGACTTTATAAATTATCTAAGAAAAAAATAAGTTATTATGTTGTAAAATAAAATTAAATGCGGTCTAATGACCGCATTTTCTATATACAACCTAATAGCTATTTTTTTATGTTTTTTATAAACCTATAAGTACCTGTTTTGGTTTTTATATAGGTGATAATATGTTCTTGACTTTTGAAACGTTTTAATACTAAACAATCATTTAACAATGGATGTTTAAAACTATCACTTTCTTTAAACTTAAACACATCGGAACTACTACCTACCTCTATCCTTAAATTTTGGGGATCAATCCTTCCCTTTCTTAGTTTATATATATATTTACACAAACTATTTATAAATAGCTTTCCATTAAACTCATAATCACTATTATTTTCGCAAAGACCTGTTAACCCTATAATAAAAAGATTTTTATATTCCGATTCTTTTTTATTACCTTTCATTATATTTAGTGTTTCTTTAAGTGTAGGAAAATAATTTTGTTGGTGGATTCCATTTAATAAATTTAATAAACTAATCTTCTTTCGTTCAAAATCTATGGAATAGTTCCCACGATATTTAGCTATATTGATTCTATAACAATTACCATATCTATTATTAAAATCTATTTGAGAAAGATTTATGACATCTTCTTTTATTTCTTTTATTATATCTTCATAATCCCTTTCTTTACCTTCCATAATTAAATAAATAGCTTTTGATAATAGTATAGCTTCCAATAATGTCTCAATGTTCCCTGTTGTATATAGAACATTTTTTATTACTTCATCTTTTATTATATCCCAATTAGTATTTGATAATATAATAGGTAAAATTCTAGTATATATACTATCATCAATATCATTAAAATAATTTAAATCATTATTATCAATAATATTTATTAGTGACCCATTATATCCATTTTTATAATAATACCACAGATCTAACTCCTCTTTAAATCTCCTATAATCTATGCTATTCCCTATCTTATCCTTTAAAGGTTTTAATGACTTTATGGTCATTATCATAGTTTGAGTTATATAAGACCACTTATATATATTATCCTCTATATCTGAACATAGTTTATTATTGATATAATTAAAGCTACATCCCTTAATATCCTCATAAGTAATTTTCAATATTAGATTATTAATTTTATCTATTATCATATACCCAAAAACCACCCTTGTTGCTTTTATTGTAGTAACCTTATATCATTATTGCCAATATGATAAATATTCTTCTTTAAATTGTTTATAATATTTGTTCTTATAGTGTAATACTTTATGTGAGTATGTACTTTCGGCTGGATTTATCCTATGACCCCTTGATGCCATATATCTCTTTAGCCCATATTCTCCTCTATTATAGGCAGTCAGTATTTTGTGTATATCACCATTAAGGACTTTGGATAAATATTGAAGTTGAGTGGTAAACAGAAAGATATTATATTTGGGTTTAAATAATGAGTTGGGTTCATATTTTATACCCAGATTTTTCGCCAGTGGTTTGGCAGTATTTGCCATAAGTTGACCTAACCCTCTTTCTCCATGGGTTCCTACAGTCATTGTATCAAAGTTACTTTCTACTCTTATTAATCCTAAAACTACAAACAAATCAAGTTCTTTTTTATTACATTCCTCTATTAAATATACCGCTTCTTCTTTGGTTAATTTTGATATTTCCTGTATAAACTCAATCTGTTCATCTTCTGTAGCCACATTTTTAGGATGCTTAAAATACAACACCTTTCTTTTAGCCATATCTCCAAAGTCTAGTCCACTATAATTTTGTTCATTTAACATTATACCATATACTGTGCTTCCTAATAATACTATTATAAATAAAATTATAAAAAATAAAATTCGTTTTTTCACGACAAAATTCCTCCTTTTTTAATGCACGGAAGTCATTATATAAATAATAACTCTATCAGTCAATATTGTTACAGTATCTTAACTAATCCATATGTAGTAGTTTTTACGTATATAGTATATATTTACTGTTATCCTCTAGTTTAATCAATTATTTTTTCTCATTCGACAAATTTGTACTTTTTGTAACATTTTTATACTGACATAGAATGAAGGCGACTTTGGTGCTTCTTTGTTCTATGCAAGGTACAAAGAGTAGAGAATTGACGAGACCATAAATTTATGTAGGAACTCAATACATTGAATCCCTTATGTCTTCTTCTAGAAGACCTATTATGCCAAAGACTGTATTTTTTAAATAATTTTATTAATGTCATATATTATATGGCATTAAAATAGGCCTGAATATATTCAGAACCTACATTGGAAATAATAAATAAAAAAATAGGCACCTTTTATATGCCTATTTCCTTATTTTTATTAAATTTTAGTGCGGGGAATAACATCCTTAAATTGTATGTTATTGTCTATATTATAAATTATTAGTTACTTTTTGTAAATAGATATTTAGATATTTTTTGATTTTATTCCCTATCAAACGATTATTTTCATACTTTTCTACATTTTTCTACATTTTATTTTTCAATATTCAGCTTTATGTGCTCCTTCATTCTACTGATAGGTATAGTTTTTAAAATATTCCAATTTAAACAATTATCACAGTATCCAATAATATACACACTGTCTTCCTTTGTTTTAATCCTTATTCTATCTTCCCTATCAACTATCTGAAATCCACAGAACTTACATCTAAAATCCATTAATATTTCTCCTTTAAATACCACTATTATTTATCTAATATCTCTTTTGGTATATTGTCTTCATTATAAATCTTAATTCCTTCTTTACTTAATAATTCCCCAGTTATACCATTTCCCTTTATTCTTTTACCGGAAAAGGTTCCATCATATATTTCCTTATATCCACATGAAGGACTTCTAGATTTTAAAATTGCAATAGTAGCATCAACATCCTTCGCAATCTTAAGGGTTTCCTTGGCTCCCTTTATAAAATTTTCTGTAACATCTTTTCCTTCTTTGTTAATTACTTTTATGTTCCCCTCACTATCTTTTTTTATCTCACAGGGAACCCTAGGGGTAGACAAACCTCCCAATTGTTCTGGACAAACTAAAATAGCCTTCCCTTCTTTTAGTAGATTTAAAATGTCCTTATTTAAATTATGTTTTCCGTCATATCTACAGCTTATACCCGCTAAACATGCGCTAACTATATACATAATGTTTTTTCACTCCTCTACTTTAAATCTACCACTGTAACTCCAGTTCCACCTTCACCATGTTTACCTAGTCTATACCCTTTAACATGACGCTGACTTCTTAATAATTCGCTTATTCCCTGCCTTAATATACCTGTCCCTTTACCATGTATAATTGTTATTCTATTTAACCCAGCAATATATGCATCATCTAAATACTTATCCACATCTAAAACGGCTTCTTCTAATGTTTTACCCCTAACATCAATTTCACTTTTTACACTTTTACTTTTAGCTCTTATTATGGATTTAGTTCCCGGCTGTTGACTAGATTTACTATCTCCTTTAATTCTTTGTACGGTGGATACATGGACATTTACCTTCATAATACCCACTTGAACAGCAAGATTTCCACTTTCATTAGGTGGATTAATAACTGTTCCCCTTTGATTTAAATTTAATAATTTTACAGTTTCTCCAGCCTTAAGGTTTTTAGGTATTTTTTTAGCCTTTTTAGATAAAACATTTTCTGCTAAGTCGTCGTCTATCTTATCTATGCTACCCTTAAGGGTATCTTGTGCTTCTTGAATCTTTCTTCTTCTTTCCTTTTCAATATCTGATGATATATCTCTAAGCGCCTTAACTATTTCATCAGATTCCTCTTTTGCTTCCCTCACTATTTTTTTAGCCTCTTGTTTTGCTTCCCTAATAATCCTTTTTTTCATATCATCAGCTTTAGCCTTTTTGCTCTGTAACTCTTCTTTAAGCTTATCAATCTCTTTTTTCATTCTTTCGGTTTTCTGTCTATTCTCTTCAGTTACCCTTCTATCCTTTTCTATACTAGCCAATACATCTTCAAACTCTATATTTTCTTTTGAGATTAACTGTCTAGCCCTATCTATTATATAATCTCCTAATCCTATCCTTTTAGATATCTCAAAGGCATTGGATTTTCCAGGCACTCCAATTAGCAACTTATATGTTGGACTTAAAGTCTTTACATTAAATTCCACAGAGGCATTTTCTATTCCTTCAGTAGTTAATGCATATACTTTTAGCTCACTATAGTGGGTTGTAGCTATAGTTCTTATTGATTTACTGTGTAAATAGTTTAATATCGACATGGCAAGGGCAGCCCCCTCTGTTGGGTCAGTTCCTGCTCCAAGTTCATCAAATAATACTAAACTATTTTTATCAACAGATTCTAATATATCTACAATATTGGTCATATGGGAAGAAAAAGTACTTAAACTTTGTTCTATACTTTGTTCATCTCCTATATCAGCAAATAACTGATCAAACACAGCCATATGTGAACCATATTCTCCAGGAACTTGAATCCCCGATTGAGCCATTAAAGTTAAAAGTCCCACCGTCTTTAACGTTACAGTCTTCCCCCCTGTATTGGGACCTGTAATAACAAGGGTGTTAAACTTTTTACCTATATATATGTCTGTAGGTACTACTTCATCCTTAGGAATTAAAGGATGTCTACCCTTCTTTATATTGATATATCCTTCATTATTTAGTATTGGTTTAGAACCATCCATATCTAGGGCTAACTTGGCCTTTCCAAAAACTAAATCAAGGTTTGATAGTATTTTTTGATTTTCTTTAATGCCTTCACTCTCTTGTGCCACCAAATTAGTTAGTTCTGCAAGAATTCTTTCTATTTCTTCTTTCTCTTCTAATTTTAATTCCTTCAATTGATTATTTAGTTCAACTATAGCCATGGGTTCAATAAAAAGAGTGGCTCCACTTGATGATTGATCATGAACAAGCCCAGGTATATTTGATTTATACTCTTGCTTAACGGGTACAACAAATCTATCTTCTCTTATTGTAATTAATGCATCCTGTAGATATTTTCTATTTGTGGATGAATTAATTATAGAGTTTAATTTATTTCTTATAGATCCATTTTTACTTTCGATCTTCCTTCTTATATTTCTCAATTTAGAGCTGGCATTATCTGAAATTTGATCTTCACCTATAATTGCATTATAAATATCATCTTCTATATATTTATAGGTATTGAGACTATATATAATACTTTCAAGTATGGGATAATTTGAATCCCTATCTTCTTTATCCTTTTTCATGTAGCTTTTTAGGCGTCTTGCTGCCCTAAGGGAATCGGCAATCCTTAATAAATTTATAGGCATAAGAGTTGATCCTATCTCCGCCCTTTTCATATCCTTTAATACATCATGTATCCCTCCTAAAGGAGGTCTTCCCCTTTTTATTATAATATTAACTGCTTCATCGGTTTGATTTTGCATGTACTTTACATCTTCAATATCCGTTGAAGGTTTTAAATTCTCTACTAAACTTTTACCTAAAGATGATTCTACCATATTATTTAGCATATTTTTAATTTTATTGTATTCTAAAACTTTCAGTGTTCTATCGTTCATTTTATCCCTCCCCACAAAATAGACAAAATTATAATACTCCTCTGAAGTAATGTCCCTTTGTAAAACCTGTTTTTTGTCTATATTTATCAATAAACTTTATTACTTCATCTTTTCTAATATTTTTATTTGCATACTCAAAAAAGATATCTTGAATATCTTCTACTTCATCTTTTTCCATAGTAAAGTCTAGTCTTATCATATTCACTCCACTATCATATATATTGTTTATATGTTCCAATGCTAATAAAGGTTGACTATTATATATTATTGTGGTATTATTTTTCCTCTTAATATTAAAAGTCATACCCTTTCTATCCCTTAGACCAAATCCTTTTTTATAGCTACAATCCCCACAATTAGTTGAGTCTTTACATTTTCTAATTAAAGAGAAAGGACAATATTTAGTCACCATTACTGGAAGATAACCATAACCATAGGTTTCTTTTAACATGGGACCTCCCTTGGCTATGTTTGAAACTTGCTTTAATGTTAGCTCCGGTGATAATGTACCACTATCCACTCCATAATCATATAAAAATTTCATTGTATAACTATTAAATATATTAAGACCTATATCCCCATGTATATTTATATTATAATTATCTTTAACAAATTTCAATGTTCCAAGATTAGAAACACTAACACCATCTAATCTTTCTAAGGAATCTATAGTGGTCTTTAAATTTTTAAAATCTAAATTAGATAAAATTTTACCTGTATAAAAATAGGCTTCTTTATTATGATTTTTCACTTCATTAATACAATTATTTATGTCATCATGGAAATTAATATATACTCTATCTAGTTTATCTAGATTTAATCTTTTAAATTGTTCTATATTATCAACCTTGACACTTATTAAGCCTCTATCAGTATTGTTTAATTCACTATTAGATGCTATTATCCCATTAAATTTTGATACAATATTATCTTTAGTGGTATATTCTCTATTATTAGAGTTGGCTCTTTTTTCATTTAACTGTGTAACAGCTCTCCTTCTAAGCCTATTTAAAACACTTAATGACACCATGGCATTATCCTCTATATCTATGTCAATATGCTGCAGATGATATGGAGTATTCCCAAGTTTGCCCATTTGTTTTTTTACTTTATCTTCTTTCAGAGAGACCCTTCTAGCCTGTTCCACCTTTTCTTCACTTTCAATTGATATATAGTTTATATTATCCCAAAGATGTAGCTTTATAGATCTATCTATCTTAATTTCTATATTCATAAAAACTGGTATGGTAGTTTTATTACTATCTTCAACATAACTTAATTTTGCCCTTTCAAGTAATTTAATGTCAGAAGTCTTATATACTTCTAAGTCTTTATTGCCTTTACTATTTACTCTTTTAATCTTTACAATATCTCCCTTACTACCTCCAGTAACCGATCTATCATTTAATAATATTTCAGATACCTTAAGTCCAAAACTTACATCATCATTTCTTAACTCTATACCATCTCCTAAATTTAAATCCTCAATCAACTTAATATATATATAACTTTTGTCAGTATTTATGACTTTTCCTATATAAATACCTCTATTATTAGGTTTATCATATGATATAAAATCTCTATTATCTTTTCCTAAGATAAATCCCTTGGTAAATCCCCTATTAAAGATTTGTTTAATATCTTTCTTATCTTTTTGTGAGACATCTTTAGTATTATTAGATATAATATTTGTAAGGGCTTTTTTATAATTTTTAACTATAGTAGCAACATATTCTGGTCTTTTCATTCGTCCTTCAATCTTTAATGAAACTATGCCACTATTTATTATTTTGTCAAGATTATCGATGGTATTTAAGTCCTTTGGGCTAAGAAGATATTTATTATTATATCCTTGTAGTACTTCTCCTTCGTCATTTATAAATGTATATGGCATTCTACATGGTTGGGCACATCTACCTCTATTTCCACTCCGTCCTCCTATTATACTACTCATCAAACATTGTCCTGAATAACTTACACACAGGGCCCCATGTATAAATCCCTCAAGTTCTATATTTGTAGTATTAGATATATATTCAATTTCTCCAACGGACAACTCTCTAGCCAACACTGCCCTTTTAAATCCCATATCTTCTACAAACTTTGCCCCCATATAGTTATTTATCGTCATTTGGGTACTGGCATGTACTTCAAAGTCAGGAAGTACAGTTCTAATTATATTGGAAAGTCCCAGATCTTGGACTATAATTCCATCTACATCTATATTATAAAGATATAGTATATAATCTATAATTTCATTTATCTCGTTGTTATCTAATAGTATATTTACAGTAATATACACCTTCACCTGTCTAATATGGCAATACTGAACTACCTCTTTTAGCTCTTCATTGCTAAAATTAGATGCATATTGCCTAGCATTAAAGAGTTTTCCACCTAAATATACTGCATCCGCTCCATTCTCAACTGCAGCATATAATGACTCTTCACTACCCACAGGTGCTAATAGCTCCACCTTCTCTAACATATATTTCAACTCCTATTTTATTATACACAAATAAAAGAGTAGAAAACTACTCTTCTTTGATATTATACACAAAATATTATATCATTATTTTTCATTTCCTTTATCCTCTTTATCAAAAGTCTTTAAAAATTCATCCAGTTCCTTTTTAGTTTGAACTAATTCTATCTGATTTTCAAATAGCTTATCTTGAAGTTCATTTATTATTTTCTGTGATCTTTCAAGCTCCTTTTCTTTTAATTCTAGAGCTTGCTCATAGTTTTTCATCTTTTTCGAATAACCTTGACTATCTTTTTTAAACTTAAATAACTGTTCTTTATAGTTGTTACACTTCTCAGTTAAATGATTTATTTGATTCTTATATCCTTCAACTTTTTCTTCCATAGCATCTAACTTCTTTAAAGGTCCCATTACTTCCTTTTTTAATTCCTCTAGTTCGTTATAGTTTTTATAATACTGATCGGCTACATTAAAAGCAGTTAAAACTGCTGCCATAGTTTGACTTAACTTCTCATTACTCCCCAGTACCTTTTTAATTTGACTATCAACATATTCCGCTATATCTCTAATATACTCCTCTGGCTCTGTACCTATAACCGTAAATTCTTGCCCATTTATTTTAACTATAACTTTTTTCTTATCTGTCATAGTTTACACTCTCCTTCTCTTTAGAAGCTCATAATAAAATCTTTTCCCATAATATACTATTCCTTTTATTTAGCCCATTTTCCTGCTAAAAAATCAAAAAGATTTTAAAAAGCAAATAAAAAAGTAGGTAGCCCTACTTTCAGTATACCTTAAAAGTATATTTAGACAAAGTAATCAGAAATGGTAGCCATCCCGCAGGGTTTGTGAAAATATAGAATAAGGGAGAAAATTGTTTAGGATTCCACTGTCTGAGCATAGCGAGTTTGGAATTCTATTTTCGACCGTTTCTCTATATTTTCTAAATCCGAGGACTGGCGGACATTTCTGATTACTTTGTTAATACTATTAAAGTAGGTAGCCCTACTTTTTTATTTTCTTAGCTCAGCACCTAACTTATCCCTAAGTAATCCCAATACATTTTCATGTACTTTAGATACTTCCCCATCGGTTAAGGTTTTACTATGGGATCTATACTTTATTGAATAGGCAATGCTTTTTTTACCTTCTGGAATCTGACTACCTTCATAAACATCAAATAGGTTAACTTCTTCTACTATATCCTTTCCATTTTCCCATATTATCTTTTCTATATCTTTGACTAAAGTCTCCTTATCTAATACCAGGGCAATATCCCTAGTTATAGCAGGATACTTAGGTAGTTCTTTGTATTTTCGTTTTAAACTTGTTAATGCCGTTATTGTATTAAAATCTAGTTCTAATACATATACCCTTTCTTTCATTCCATAGTTTTCAAGGACATCGGGATGTATCTCACCAATAATCCCTATAAGAGTATTATTTTTAATAATATTGGCTGTTCTCCCTGGATGGAAAGTATTATGATTTTCTTCTCTAAAATATTCATACCCAGTTATTCCTAATCTATCAAACAACTTATCAACGGTACCTTTTATATCAAAGAAATCCACATCTCCATACATTCCAATACACAGATTTCTAACTTCATATGGAACCGATACAACTGGAGCCGACTTTGGAATGAATATATTTCCAATCTCATATGCCCATGCCCTATCAACACCATGATTGTAATTCTTAGTCAACACTTCCATCATATTAGGAATCAGTGTAGTTCTCATTACACTATAGTCCTCTCCAAGGGGATTTTTAAGCTCTACGTAGTTTCTCTTGGTACTATATTCAGGCAAATTAATCTTATCATATGACTTAGGACTTATAAATGAATATGTAGTTATTTCATTTAATCCCAATGAAGTCAGTATATCCTTAGTCTTATCTTCTATAGATCTTAAATAGGTCTTTTCCCCTTTAGTCAATGTTCCAACTAGATTGGTTGGCTTAATTTTATCAAAGCCGTATATTCTTCCTATCTCTTCTATTAAATCAGCTTCTAGATTCAAATCCTGCCTGAAACTTGGTATATTGGCTACTATTTCTCCATCTAGATAACTAGCATGTAAATTTAGTGTATTTAATATATTAACCATTTCCCCAGTTTCTATTTTAACACCTAATAGCCTATTTACTCTTTGGGGATTAACACTAATTTTTCTTTTATCAGACTTTACCTTATATCTATCAATAGCTCCCTTAACTACAGTCCCTGCTCCTGTTTCAGCTATTAATTGGCAAACCCTATCACATACTTCCTGAGATAAGTTCGGGTCTAAATCTTTCTCATATCTTGATGATGCATCGGTCCTTAATCCTAGACTTCTAGAAGTTAATCTCACACTTTTTCCATTGAAATTAGCAGACTCTATCAAAATAGTTTTAGTGCTTTCTGTAACCTCACTATCTAGTCCACCCATTACCCCTGCAACAGCTATAGGTTGTTTTTCGTCGGCAATTACTAGCATAGATTCATCTAATTCCCTTTCGGTATCATCTAGTGTTATTATTTTTTCATCTTTTTTCGCCCTTCTTACTACAACTTTTTTCCCTTGAACTTTATCTAAATCAAAGGCATGTAATGGCTGTCCCAGCTCCAACATAACATAATTTGTTATATCAACTATATTGTTTATAGGTCTAACTCCTGCTTCCATTAGCTTTCTTTGAAGCCACATAGGAGATGCCTTAACCGTAACATCCTTTATTACCTTTCCATAATATCTATTACATAAATCTGTATCTTTTATTTGAATATCATTTAAATACTTGGAAATATCATCTTCCTCATTCTTTATTGATATACTAGGGTATTTTAACTCTTTATTAAATGTGGCCGCTGTTTCTCTAGCCATTCCCACTATACTTAAACAATCAGGTCTATTTGGTGTTATTTCAAAATCTATCACTTCCCCATATAAACCTAAGGTTTCCTTTATATCTTCTCCCAATTGGTATTGTTTATCTAATATGAATATCCCATCTTTTTGTTCCTTTGGAATTACATTTTCGTTAATACCAAGTTCATTGGCAGAGCAAAGCATTCCATATGAATCCACTTTTCTAAGTTTACTCTTCTTTATTTTAAAGTTCCCTGGTAACTTCGCTCCAACTAAAGCCACTGGAACATAGTCTCCTTCATTTATGTTATCTGCTCCTGTTACAATCTGTAGATTTTCTTCTTCTCCCACATTTATTGTAGTAATCACCAGTTTATCAACATTGGGATGTTCTTCTATCTTCTCTATTTTACCAACTACTACCTTTTCTATTCCCTTATCCATTTTTTCAATAGAATCAACATGGGAACCTGACATAGTAAGTTTATCTGCTAACTCTTTAGTATCTATATCGACATTCACATACTCTTTAAGCCATTTAATTGGGACTAACATTATACTACTCCTCCTTATTATCTAATATTAAAATTGGTTTAAAAACCTCATATCATTGTCAAATAACAGTCTAATATTATTTATTCCGTATTTAACCATAGCAATTCTATCTATACCTAAACCAAAGGCAAACCCGCTATACTCATTGGGATCTATTCCACAATTTTCAAGAACCTTAGGGTGCACCATTCCACATCCTAATAGCTCCATACTCCAGCCAGTACCATGACAAGAATCACAACCCTTCCCTTTACATTCAAAGCATGATACATCAACTTCTGCACTTGGCTCTGTAAATGGGAAGTAATGGGGTCTAAATCTAGTCTCCATATCCGAGCCAAATATTTCTTTAATAAACATATCTATTGTATGTTTTAGATTAGCCATTGTAATATTTTTATCTATAACCAGGCCTTCCAATTGGTGAAACATTGGTGAATGGGTATCATCAACATCATCAAACCTAAAAGTTCTACCTGCAGAAACTATTCTAAGGGGTGGTTTCCTTTGTTTCATAACCCTTACTTGCACTGGAGATGTATGGGTCCTTAAAAGTATATTATCAGTTATATAAAATGTATCTGAAAGATCCCTTGATGGATGGTTTTCAGGTGAATTTAATGCATCAAAGTTATTGTGCACCGTTTCAATTTCCGGACCTTCTACTATATCAAATCCCATATTCATAAATACATTTTCTAAGTCTTCCTTTACCTTTAAAAGGGGGTGTCTATGGCCTAATAATTTTTCCTTTCCCGGCATTGATATGTCTATTTTCTCTTTTTCTAATTTAATTAACTTCTCTTTGTTTTTTAATTCTCCCTTTATCTTTTCTAATTCTTCTTCTATTTTCCCCCTCACTTCATTTGCCAGTTGTCCAACTATAGGTCTTTCTTCCTTAGGTAGTTTTCCCATCCCCCTAAGCACTTTAGTTAGTTCTCCTTTTTTACCTAAAAACTTTATTCTAATCTGGTCTAACTCTTTCAAATCAGAAGTTTTACTAAGATGATTTAAAGCTTCTTTTTCAATATTTTTTAATGTTTCCTTCATAATGTATTCTCCCTTCTTTATAAATATAGAGTAGGAGGTAGATAATTAATTTATCTACCGGCCTCTCACACCACCGTACGTACCGTTCGGTATACGGCGGTTCACTAAGACAATCTGAATTTTTCATACTGTGAAGATAAACTTGTAA
>NZ_JBAKFX010000057.1:0-26605 GCF_037577855.1 Dethiothermospora halolimnae
GTAAAGATTTATTTCAAAATTTCCAGTAAAAATAGGAATTTATTGATTTCTACCTTATCTTAATCTAATCTTGTGAATCCAAGGGCTATCGCCCATTAAAATTTTTGAGATGCGAAACTTCTGATATTTTGTGCTATTAAATCCTTACCCTTTGCTATCACTAATGGTGCATCAAATTCATCACTATCATATTTTATAGCAATGGCATAATGGGTAGGATTTGTAATTATTACATCTGCATCAGGGACATCCTGCATCATCCTCGTCATGGCCATTTGCCTCTGCTTTTCTTTAATTTTTGATTTTATTTGAGGATCTCCCTCAGATTGTTTATTCTCTTGCTTCACTTCATGTTTACTCATCTTTAACTTTTTCTCATGTCTATACCATTGAAACAAATAATCCATTATAGCTATCAATACAAATACTCCCGATGCTCTAATAGCTATACCAAATGCAATATCACCTATATAAACCACTGCACTTTGTAGGTTCATATCTATTATGCTATAAATACTATTTATTTTATCTTTTATATAGTTTAATACCACATAGCCAACTATAAATATCTTAATCAAAGATTTGATTAGTTCTATCAAAGAATTTGGAGAAAATATTCTTTTAAAACCTTCAATAGGGTTTATCTTACTAAGTTTTGGCTTTAAAGATTTAACAGAAAAAAGAAATCCCACCTGAAAATAATTCACAAGTAAAGCTGTAATAAAAGAAATAATTAGTATAGGTGCTAATATCTCTGCAGTGACAATAATTGTCTTAATAAATAGTGTATGAATTCCCTTTATAGTAAAAAAGTCACTTCCATTATTATATTGACTGAATATAAAGTTGAAGAAATTCATTATATTTTTATATATTCTATCTCCAAAAATTTTTAACCCCAGAAAAACTAAAAGTAACATAAAGGCAGTATTAATTTCTTTACTTTTTACTACTTGTCCCTCTTCTCTAGCTTCTTTTCTTTTTTTGGGAGTAGGTTTTTCTGTTTTTTCTTCATCTGCAAATAACTGAATATTTATTCTAAAATCATTGTACACTTACCTCATCCCTTTGCCATTATCTTCATAAACTCAAGAATCTGATCATACATAGCATTAAAAATATGTTCTAATAAAACCAATAGTAAAGGAAAAGCAGTAATTATAACAAGTAAACCTATAATAATCTTAAATGGCATACCAACAATAAAAATATTCATTTGGGGCATTGCTTTAGCCATTATACCTAAAAAAACATTTATTAAAAACATAGTTGCCAATATAGGACTTGCCACCTTTAAAGCTATTACAAAGGTTTGTCCAAATACACTAATAATTTGATCTACCATTAAATTATTTAAAGAATACTCCCCAATAGGCAAAATCTCATAACTATCCACTATAGCTCTAATTATAACGTGATGACCATTAACCGTTAGAAATACTAATAACGCAAAGATATAATAAAAATTTCCCATAATGGGTAGTTGAGTATTATGTTGTGGGTCCAAAACATTAACCATTCCAAACCCAATTTGTACATCTATGATTTGTCCTGCTATAAATAACAAAGAAAAAAACAAATAAGATATAAATCCCAATATTAGACCGATGGTTAGCTCTTTAATTAGTATAATTATATAATCAAACATTTGATAATTTACATCTTTAATACTTATCACATTGATAAGTATTAAAGATGTAAACAAACAGAACACAATTTTCAATGTTGTAGGTATGCTTTTCCTACTAAATATTGGAGTCACAATAAAAATACCTGTGACTCTAATAAATATTAATAAAAATATCTCATATCTATTGATTATTACTTCAAGTAAACTATTCATATTATTCTCCTACTACTATAAATAACTATTAATATTAATAAAGAGATTTTTAGCAAAATTTAATATAACTCTCATCATCCAAGGTCCAAATATGACAAAACTCAATAGAACTGCAACAATTTTAGGTACAAAGGCAAGGGTTGCTTCTTGTATCTGAGTAGTAGCTTGAAAAATACTAACCAATAGACCTACTAATAGACCAAACCCCAACATGGGAGCAGAAACCATTAAAATTGTCTTTATTGCTTCCTGAGATAGATTCAAAATATCCCCTTGATTCAAAATTATCCCTCCCTAAAATCAGTTGAATCCTAAAACCAGTGATTTAATAACTAAATCCCATCCATCTACCATTACGAACAATAATAGTTTAAATGGTAGTGAAATCATTACCGGTGGCAACATCATCATTCCCATTGACATCAACGTACTTGCCACAACCATATCTATTACTAAAAATGGTATATATATTATAAAACCCATTTTAAATGCTTTTTTTATTTCTCCAATAATAAATGATGGAATAAGAACTTTGGTAGGAATATCTTCAATCTTCATATTTTCTGTTTCATTAATCTCAGCTATATCCAAAAAAAGAGCTAAGTCTTTGCTTTCTGTTTGTTTAAACATAAAATTCCTAATTGGTTCTAACCCCTTTTCAATCACTTCATCTTGATTTATTTCATCATTTAAATAAGGTTGTATAGCTTCAGTATTTATTTCCGAAGCTATTGGAGTCATGATAAAAAGTGTCAAAAATAATGCTAGCCCAATTAACACCTGATTAGGTGGGGTCTGCTGAGTACCAACAGAACTTCTAACAAAATGGAGTACAATTATTATTCTAGTAAAACTTGTCATGGTCATTAAAATCGCTGGCATTAATGTCAGTAATGTGAATAACAACATTATTTTTATGCTAATGCTATAATCATTGTTATCTGTTGTTAAGTCTAGTATTGAACCATCAGGCATACCATATACTTTAGAAGTGAATATAAAAAGTATTAGAATAACAATTGATAAAGTTTTTTTATTGATCTTCTTCATAATATTCTTCCTTACTATTAAACTTTTGTTTTTCTGTTATATTGTTCATTTTTGTTGACACATTTAAAATCTTTTTTCTAATCTTTTCAGTTGTTAAATCATTATTTTTAATTTTGTCATTATTAACTTTATTATTGACTTTATCTAAGTTTACCTTATTAACCTTATCTATGACAGTAGTTCCATTACTCCCAACAGAAAGTATATAAAAGTTATCTAAAATATCAACAATTAATATCTTCGTGTTTTTATCTATATTAAAAGCATCGATTATTTTCATGTAACTTTGATTACCCAATCCACTCATTTTTTTAGCGAAAAACTTAGTTCCATAAAAAGCAATTAATAATACTAAAACAAAAGCCAGTAAATAAAATACTAGCTTTATAAGTGGTGAATCCAGAGTTCCTTTACTTCCTTGTATAAGACCAAGTAAAGGAAGCTTGAATCCCTTAGAGTATAGAGATTCAACGATATTTGACATTGCCAAAAACCTAACTTCCATTTTAACCTATCGCTTTTTTTACAGCTTCAATAACCCTATCGGCCTGGAAAGGTTTAACTATAAAATCTTTAGCTCCAGCTTGAATAGATTCGATAACCATAGCCTGCTGTCCCATTGCAGAACACATAACTATTACCGCATTTGAATCAATTTTCTTAATTTCCTTAACTGCCTGTATTCCATCAACTTCTGGCATAGTAATATCCATAATAACAAGATCAGGGTTCAATTCCTTGTATTTTTCAATTGCCTTAGCTCCATTCTCTGCTTCCCCTAGAACTTCAAACCCATTTTTCGTTAAAGTATCCTTAAGCATCATTCTCATAAAAGCTGCATCATCAACTATTAAAACTCCATTTGCCATAATTAATTCCTCCCTTTATAATCTATTGATTCTTTTCGCTGGATTGATAATATCTGTGATTCTAATTCCAAAGTTATCGTCAATAACCACGACTTCACCCTTTGCAATAAATTTGCCATTTGCAAAAATCTCCAAAGGCTCTCCAACCAGCTTGTCCAATTCGATTACTGTCCCTGGACCATATTCAAGTATTTCATTAATTGGTTTAATTGTCCGTCCAAGTTCAGCAGTTAATTCTATTGGTATATCTTTTATCATATCAATACTTTCATTATACATAGTATTTTCATCATTATCAAATGCTTGAAAGTCGACTTTTTGAACATTAACTGGTTGTTTCTCAATATTTTGTTGACTATCGTTGAAATTGTCAGTTTTATTTGATGTTTTTTGTCTATTATTAGAATAATCATTATTGCTTTGTAATTTTCCTTTTTCTGAAGGATTCGGTGTAGTTGGTTCATTATTAAAATTACTTGGTTGTTGTTCTACTGCATCACTAGAATTATCAGATTCTTCCTCGGGATTAAATAACTTATCCACCATGCTTTTAGCAAAACTAAAGGGCAATAACTGCATAATTTCACTATCTATTAAGTCCCCTATTACCATCTTAAAAGAAATCTTAACAAGTGGTTCTTCATCGCCAAATGCGTCAAATGCATAATCCCCTTCTTTAAAATCAATGTTAAAAGCCCTAGGTGGATCTATATCTATAGTAGTAGAGAACATCTCCGATAATGAAGTGCTCGAGGACCCCACCATCTGATTCATGGCTTCACTAATAGCACTTAAGTCCATCTCGTTGACTTCACCTTCAGCTTTTTTACCATCTCCTCCCATCATAAGGTCACTAATAATTTTAACGTCATTGGTTCTCAATATCAGTACATTAGCCCCTTCAATTCCATATTTATATTTAACATCTACTGCTACAAATGGTATGGGATATTCTTC
Organism: Dethiothermospora halolimnae; assembly: GCF_037577855.1. Lineage (NCBI taxonomy): Bacteria > Bacillati > Bacillota > Tissierellia > Tissierellales > Thermohalobacteraceae > Dethiothermospora > Dethiothermospora halolimnae. Next base: position 4,720 of record NZ_JBAKFX010000057.1, read on the forward strand.
CGATAATTCCTCTACACTAGTTATAGAAACCTTTGGGGTTGTTATAATAACCTTTTGCCCTAACAAGGTAAATAAAGTTGTAGCAGCTGTTCCCATGCTTATATTTCCAATTTCTCCCAAAGCATCTTTTTCTTCACTGGTTAAATCAGAATTCCCTTCATTACCTTCATCTTCCACATCCCCTTTAAGTAGCGCATCTATTTCTTCTTGAGATAACATATCACTTGCCATAAATATCTTCACCTTCCCTTCTGACATTTGTTATTTTCACAGCCGTTTTATTTTTCTTACGTCCAGGTATACCAAGGAATTTTTTATTTGAGCCTACTAGAACTGTCACTTTATTTTTAGGTCCACTATCTAGTTTTAATACATCTCCTTTTTGTAATTGTAATATTTCCTTTACAGTTGCCAAGGAGGAACCTAATTGAGCCCTTATTGGTATTCTAGCCTTCTTTATTCTACCTTCGATTATAGTATTATCCTTTTCTTCGAAACTTTCTCTAGTATTAGAAAACCATAGCTTAGTACTTAATTTCTCAAGTACAGGCTCTATTGTAATATGGGGTATACAGATATTAAGCATCCCCTCTGTATCTCCCACAGATATATTCATTGTGATCAACGCAACAGTTTCATTTGGGGAAACAATTTGAGCAAACTGTGAATTGATTTCAATTTTATCTAATACAGGCTTTAATTCAATAACATTTTCCCATGCTTCAGCCATTGAATCCATAGTTTTATATATCATTTTTTTGAGTAATGATAATTCTATCTCAGTAAAACTTCTATTTTCATCTAAAGATTCTCCTGACCCTCCCAATAACCTATCTATCATAACAAAGGATATCTTAGTAGAAAAATCCATTATTATTTGCCCCGGTAGTGGCTGAAAATCAATAATTGGAAGTAGTGCCGGATTAGATATAGCATTACTAAACTCACTATAGGCAAATTGGTCCACCGTTAATACCTCTATTTTTACAGGTGCCCGTAAATATCCAGATAAAAAAGTCTGGAGTAGCCTCGCTAAGTTTTCATGTATGATTTCCAATGTTCTAAGCTGATCTTTAGCAATTTTTCTTGGATTTCTAAAATCATACTCTTTTACTTGTTTCTTTCCACTTTCACCCTCAATTTCATTTACGTCTACTTCTCCGGAGTTCAAAGCCTTAAGTAGGGCATCTATTTCATTTTGTGATAAAACTTCAGCCAATATTTTTACCTCCCTACTGTATAATTATATCTTGTATATATATAGTTTTTATATTGTCATTATCAAAAACCTCTTTTAAACTACCTGTTATCTCTTCTTTCAGTTTTTTATACTTATTATCTTCCCTAATCTCTTTCTCTGTCTTGCTGGTTAATATTTCATTTACCTTGTCCCTTATAAGAAACTTCTTTTCTTCAAAGCTTTTTAGCAATGATTCTTCTGTAACCTCTATAGTCATATTGAACTTTAATAAATCTCTACTATCTTTTGGATTACAAATTATTTCTTCTGCATTATAATAATAATACTTAATTTCTGGTTTTTCTGGAGTTTTTTTATTATTAAAATACATAAATCCTAATACTCCCCCAGTTATTATAAGAATTATTAATAACGCAATCAAAGAAATCATAAATATTTGTTTTGTGCTCATATCTCCAACTCCTTTAGACTAATTAGGCTCCCATTTTCCATAGGATGATCTTAAAATAATTATATCGGCTCTTCTATTTTTAGCCTTATTTTCGGATGTATCATTTGGCGCCACTGGTCTATAATAGCTATATCCTGAAGCTGATATTCTTTTACTATCTATATTTTTATTATCTATTAAGAACCTTACTACTTTAGTTGCTCGCATTACTGATAATTCCCAGTTAGTTGGATATAAAGCTGTATTAACTGTGGGATTAGAATCAGTATGACCTTCTACTTTAATATGTTTGCTTTTTAATTCCTCTTTCTTCAATATATCACCTATATAGAGAAGCATCTTTTTAGCCTCTGGTTTTATTTGAGTTTTTCCTGGGTCAAAGAATACATTATCAAGGGCCCTTATTATAAGTCCCCTTTCTTCTATTTTAGCTATTATTCTGTCCTGCAGCCCTTGCTCTTCAGCATATTCTTCAATAAGGGCCTTTAATCTCTTAAAATCTTCTACTTCCTCAAGCTCTGATGTTTCAAGATTCTCTGGTATTTCTTCCATATCGATATCCGGTGCACTGTTAATTGTTCTTCCTCCAGTGAACACTCCCAATGACCCTTGGAAAGCCTTCATTACTGCTTGAAATTTTTGAGCATCTATCTCTGAGAAACTAAATAAAAGTACAAAGAAACAAAGTAGCAGTGTAACCATATCACCATAGGTTGCCATCCATCCATCTGTTGACTTTTTTTCTTCCTTCTTTTTTTTTCTCATTATGCATTCCCACCTTCGGTTCCTTTATCTAAACTAGTTCTCATACTTGGAGGTAAGAAGGTCTTTAACTTCTCTTCTATTATCCTAGGGTTCTCTCCTGCCTGTATAGATAATAGTCCCTCTACCATAAGCTCTTTTACCATTATCTCTTCTTTACTTCTCCCCTTCAATTTATTTGCAATGGGAAGAAATATTAAGTTGGCAAATAGAGTACCATAAAAAGTAGTTATAAGAGCAGTTGACATATTTGGTCCAACACTAGAGGGATCCTCTAAATCCTTCAGCATATTTATAAGACCTATTAAGGTTCCTACCATTCCAAATGCCGGTGCAAAAGTTCCCATGGTTTCAAATATAGCTTGTCCTTCATTATGTCTATCTTCTAAGAAGGATAACTCGGTTTCAAGTATATTTCTTACTAATTCAGGATCTGTTCCATCTACTATAAGTAATATACCCTTTTTTAAAAACTCATCATCTAGATTTTCTGCAGCTTCTTCTAAGGCCAATAGCCCCTCTTTTCTTGCCACATTGGCAATTTCTATTATTTTATCAATAACTCCCATTGGAGAAAGTTCTTTAGATACAAATGCATTTTTTACCACCTTAATTGAGCCTATCATTTTCTTTAGAGGAAAACTAGTTATTGTAGCAGCTACAGTTCCTCCGACTACAATTGCCAAAGATGGGACGTGAATAAATGCGCCTACACTACCCGATAAATTAATACCAAAAACAACAAAACCAAACCCTACTATTAAACCTAATAGTGATGCTATATCCAATTATCACACCTCACTTTTACGTCTTTTAATATCTATTGTAAGTGTTTCCTGTTTATATTTAATAACCTTACGAATTATTTCATCTGTTGTATCTTCAACCACCATTTTTTTCCCATTAGTAAGGGTTATAACAGTATCCGGTGTAGATTCAACAGTTTCTATTAGTTCAGAATTAATAATTACTTTTTTACCATTTATTCTACTTACCTCAATCATTATCTTCACCACTTTATTAGTCATCTGGGTATAAAATATACCCAGATAACTATATTTTTAACTATCTTTTAAGATTAACTAACTCTTGTAGCATCTCATCTGTAGTTGTTATTACCCTGGAGTTTGCTTGAAATCCTCTTTGAGTCGTTATCATTTCTGTAAATTCATTGGATAAATCTACATTTGACATCTCAAGAACTCCAGCTGTTATTTTACCAAAGGATCCACTGTTCGGATTTCCAATATTAGGATCTCCTGAGTTTCCTGATACATCATATAGGTTTCCGCCTATTTTTTCAAGTCCCATTGGGTTATCAAAGTTAGCAAGCTGTATACGCCATAAAGACTCTTTAATTCCATTTGAAAAACTTGCAACAACTTCTCCTGATGCATTAATACTATATCCTGTGACTTTACCTGCTTTTCTACCATTTAAATCTGATTTTAATTCACTTTCACCTTTTACTTGAGATATACCAGATAAGTCAATGGAAATTGTATTAGTAGCTGTAGAGGGATCATTTTTATCAGTCAACTCTCCAAAATATGAACCCGCCATTCCACTAAGTTCTAATGAGAATTTTTCGCTACCATCAATTTTCATGCTACCATCTGTATTAAAAGTCACAGTTCCTCCTTGATCGCCGGTAGTTTTATCAAGAGGGTTTGTTATTGACGGTGTATCTACCGTTACACTCCCGGGACCATCTATAGAAGTTACATGATAATCCCATGAATTAGCCCCCATTTTTGTAAATGCTAAGTTAATAGTATAATCATTGCCTAAGCTATCTTTTATAGAAAAATTTTTATATACTATCTCGTCTTCTTTAGGATCAGTATAATCAAATGTTGGCTTGCTGGAGTTTAAATTACCACTTAATTCAGCCTCTGTAGTAGCACTTGCAGGGGCCATTATAGTTTTACTAACCCAAACTGAATCCAAATCCTTATTAATATCTATTCCCATCTTATCAGCATATTCTTTTGAACCATTGTATTTAGCTAAAACTTTCATACCATTGGGAGTTACAAGATTTCCTGCCTCATCAAATACAAAGTTACCAGCCCTTGTATAATATTTAGTAGATAAATCCTTATCTCCAGATACCATAAAATACCCATTTCCCTCTATCTTTAAGTCCGTGGGATTATCTGTTCTCTGGGATGCTCCTGGGGTATGTATTGTATTCATAGAACCCATATTAACCCCTAGTCCTATTTGTTGAGGGTTTGTACCACCTTTTCCATCTTGAGCACCACTTGCCCCCCTGATTACTTCATTAAAAGCTTCTTGAAATGTAACTTGTCCCTTTTTATACCCTACTGTATTAACATTGGCTATGTTGTTACCTATAACATCCATCTTCGTTTGATGTACCCTTAACCCTGATACAGCTGCGTACATAGATCTCATCATAATAAATCCCTCCTAAAAATTTATGTCTTCTATCATTCAGACATATTAGCTTCCCTAACAGGGTCCAGCTAAGTTATTATTGCTCCATCTATATTTGTAAATATTTTTTCCTTCATATCACTATGATTAGCAGTAGTTATTATAGTTTTATTCTCTACACTGGCAATAAAAGCTTTTTTATCTATCAATATTAATGCCTCTTTTATTCCCTTGTTTTCTGCCTTATCCATAGCATTTTCTAAGCGTATAATTTGATCCTCTGTCAACTTTATATTTCTAGTTGTCATTCTTTCCTTAGCATGTTTTGAAAACTTTATATCGTTAGATTTTACTTTATTAAAAATTTCTTCAAAACTTTTCTTGTTCTTTACATTTAAATCTTTGTTTTTATTATTTATTTTATCTAAATAAAAGTTTGGATTTAACGGTTTATTAATTCTATTCATGTAAATACCACCCCATTAAACTTATGAACTTTCTTTATCAGAACTCTCATCATTTGAATTGTCTATCCCATAAGCCTCTATTGCCTTTCTTATTTTCCCCAATTGATTTACTACTTCCAATTGACTTTCTATATGGTTTTTATTTAGCAGTTCTATAGACTTTTTGATATCTTTTTGAGACTCTTCCATAGTTTTATTTAAGTTCTGAATTTGCTCTAAGCTGCTGAACTGGGCCATCTGTGCAATAAATTCCTTGTCTTCCATAGGGTTTAATGGGTCTTGATTCTTTAATTGGGTAGTAAGTAATTTTAAAAAACTGTCTTTGTCTAAAGCATTTTTTATTTTTTCTTCCTTACCATTTTCAGTTTTCTTTCCAACATTAGTCACATCATAAATTAACTCATCATTATTAACTCCATCTATAGCCATATCAACACCTCCTATGCCATATAATCTACACTTCCTACAGAAACTCCATGTATATACTGATCATTTTCTGCATACTGACTATTATACATTACCTTTTCTAATATTTCTTCACTATCTAATTTCACTTTTTTCTTTCTTTTATTATTTTTATTTTGGAACCAAAATTGCTGTCCTCTATGATCAGAGGTATCATCTTTGCCAACAGAAACATCAAATTCACTTATCTCTATACCTTGTTCTTTTAACGTAGTCTTAAGTTGATCTAAGTTAGACTCTATAAGTTGTTTTATGTTACCATCTTCCACAAATGCCTTAGCTATAATATTTCCTTTATCAAGCTCCATTTTTAGAGAAACCTCTCCAAGGAAATTGGGCTTTAATCTTATTTTTATTTCTGGATTATCTTTATTAAAGTCGACTTTTATTTTGTCCGATATTTGTTTTATTACTTCATATTTTTCTAGATTGTTTTTTATATTACTCTCTTCAATGACTTTTTCAAATTGGCCACTTTTTTCTATAGTTTTTAAATTATCATAACCTCTAGTTATGGTTTCACTATTTAAATTGTTATTATCAAAATTTTTACTATTTTCTAAGAGTCCATCTTGCCCCTTTTCTATTACCTTAGTTCCGTCCTTACTAATTTGTTCATTTATTTTTTTATCATTCGTTTCATTCGCCACTTTGTCTTTTTTATCTTGTAGTTTTTCAGCTTGAGCATTATAGACAACATTTTTAGATACATTGGTAATTTCTTCTTTGGGTTTGATATCAACAAACTTAACATGTGTAGTAGCCATCTTCTTTTGAATATCGTCTACAGCCTTAATTAACTTTTCCACATCACTAGATTTAATACTACTATTAAGGACTAGAGCTTTACTATTATTTAAACTATCCTTAATTTTCTCAAACAGATCTGTTACTTTACTCATATCAAAATCTTTATTATTATCCTTTAATCTAGATAGTATGTTTTGTAATTCTTTAGATATTGATTGTAATTTAATCATTAACTTACCCTTTGATTCTGAGCTATCTGTTTTATCAATAGATTCTGAAGTTTCTTTTATTTGTTTTAATATCTCCTCCATGTTACCTATCAGTTCAGGCTCTACAAGACTTTCATCTGCTTTTTTATTATCTTTCACTTTTTCTTGTGGCTTAATTTTATCTTCTCTTTTAATATTGTCTATTTTATTATCTTTTTCTTTATTGGAACTTTCACTATTTTGTTTTACTTTATCTTGTTTTACTTTGTTGGTATAAGAGTCAGACTTATTCTTTGTGCCACTACTTTTGGTATTATCATCATAGTTATTTTTTCCTTCAATATTATTATTTTTTTTATTGTTAAGAATCTTGTTAAAATCTTTTTTGTTATTCTGACGTTTCCCTATTGCATTAGTATTTTTCTGGGAACCTCGTTGACCAACCATTTTCAATATAGCATCCGTTTTCACATCTTCACCCCCTTTCTAGTTAATTTTCTTTATCTAATAACATCTTTGATATGTTAGAAGCCTTTTCCGCTTCCATTTCCTTTAATACCTGGGACAATTTTGTTCTTTTCATTTCTCGTAAAATATCTAAAACCATATTTGGATTATCATTTATCATATTATCAATTATATCTGCCACATTACCAGGTTCCATTCTTTCATAGGTAGCCACCAATTCTTTGACATTTTCATCATATTTTTTAAGTTCTTTTAATTTAGCACTGATGGCAGGTGTAATAGAAGTATCCTTATTAAATAATTCCTCTAAGTTTATAATTTTATTAAATAGATTATTTACCAATTCATCATCCCTAACCTGCAATAGTATTTTTGCAGATTGCTCTGGAGATAGGTTCATATAGATATTGGCTAGACTTTCTACATTATATTTATCAGTGCTTCCTATGTCTTTATAAGCTTCTGTAGGTTGTTTGTTCTCATAAACTTCCGACACTTTCAACAAATTATTATAATTTGCCTTTTTTTCATCAATTAAATTATCAATAGTTTGAGCTTTCTCTTTTCCTACTTCATCTGATATCTTTCTTAATATATCTTTTCTAAAGTTTTCATCTAAAAAATATAAAATTTCCTTTGCCTTATCCTCTTCCATGTAGCCAAAAGTTCTTCCCATCTCCTTAACATAATGGTTATAAGGTTCTCCTTCAAGTCCATTTAAGGTATTTCTAATTTCTTCCAAAACCATAACAGGAGTCTTTTCCCCTAGACTTTTAGCCTTATCTATATATTTATTATTCTCCTCTTCCTCAATTTCTTCATATAATGCAAATATGGAATTTCCTCTTAGTTCTATTTGTCTAATTTCTTCTATTATTTTTCCAGCTTTTTTCTTATAAGTGCTACTTAGGTCTACCATTGTATCCTTTATATCATTAAATAATTCCTCATCCTCTTGCTTTATGATATAAAGTTTATCTGTGGCACTTTCAATATCAAGACTTCCATAATAGCTAGCAAGCTTATTTAATTGATTTTTTTTCTCTTCGTCAGTTGGTATACTTTCAAAATGCTCTCCAACTACTCCTGGTACCTTAGTTAAGATTTTATTAGCTCTTTTTTTAAAATTACTGCTAATGGCATAAGTTATAGTTAAAGTTATCAATGAAAGTACAATTAAAAATAAAATAAATAATATTATACCTTTCCCAACACCAAGTTTTTTTTCTCCTTTAGCCATGTTATACCTCCATTATCTATTGCTAGCACTGAAGCTTACAATCTGATCAACTACTTTTTCCTCTTCTTTTCTCTGTAAATACAAAAAGTTTTCATAATCCTTTTCTTTCAACTTCTCAATACTTTTTTTATCCTTTACCGATTCAATAAGTTTCTGTTTAGCTTTATATAAATTGTTTTTCTGATTGTCTACAACTTTTTTTTGTTTCTTTATCGCCTTATTAATTTCATGTAAATAACTGTTAGAATTTTTTAAGTACCCAACTGTCGTTCTACCTATTTTTTCATTTCTTTCATCACTAATATGTTTCTTCTTATTTACATATTCATTGAGCTTATCCTCTTCTTTATCTAAAATTCTCTTTTCTCTGCTATACTGAGTTTTTTTAGTCTGTTCAATAGTTTCTTTATATTCTAAAATTTTTTGGAGTCTAAAGTCGAATTTTTTCATTCATTTCACTCCCCTTAATTAGATATCTTATTAACTATTTTTTCTATAAAACCTCTAGTTTCATTAAATGAATATGTTTCATTCGTCCCTTGAGTTAGATAGTCATTAATATCGTCTATAACCTTTATAGCAGTATCTATCTTTTTATTACTTCCTCTTTTATAAGCTCCTATATTTATTAAATCTTCAGATTCCTTATAGGTGGCAAGAAGGTCTTTGATTTTAGATGCTAATTTTATATGTTCATCATCACATATATTGGGCATAACCCTACTTATACTTGCCAGTATATCTATTGCAGGATAATGATTTTGACTTGCTAACTTCCTTGATAATACAATATGTCCATCCACTATACCTCTGACAGTATCGGTTATGGGTTCATTCATATCATCTCCATCTACTAAGACAGTGTAGAGGGCTGTGATAGTTCCTTTGTCGGAGGTCCCAGCTCTTTCCAACAATCTAGGTAACTTAGCGAAAACAGAAGGAGTAAATCCCCTTGTAACTGGAGGTTCTCCAATAGCTAAACCTATTTCTCTTTGAGCCATTGCAAATCTAGTCAAAGAGTCCATAAGCAACATTACATTATTACTTTTATCTCTAAAATATTCTGCTATAGCGGTAGTTAATAGTGCGCCTTTCATTCTAACTAAAGCTGGTTGGTCTGATGTAGCAACAACAACAACTGACCGCTTTAACCCTTCTTCCTTCAAATCATTTTCTATAAACTCTCTTACTTCTCTTCCTCTCTCTCCTATTAATCCAATAACATTTACGTCGGAATCACCATTTCTCGCAATCATTCCCATTAAGGTGCTTTTTCCAACACCACTTCCGGCAAATATCCCTATACGTTGTCCCTTTCCACAGGTTAAAAGCCCATCTATTGGCTTAATCCCTAAAGGTAAAACCTCATTGATCTTTTTTCTTTTTAGTGGGTTAGGTGGACTATTAAAAACCGGATATTTTTTAGAGCTATTAATAGGACCCTTCCCATCTATTGGATTCCCTAAACCATCTAACACTCTTCCGATTAATCCATCACAGACCTTTACATTCAATGAGTTGCCACTGGCTATTACTGTACTTCCTGGTCCTATACCTTCCATTTCTCCCAGTGGCATTAATAAAATCTTATCTTCTTTAAACCCAACTACTTCTGCCAATATAGGTTCAGTATTGTTAAAGGGATATATATAACAAAGCTCTCCAATTTTACACATGGGCCCTTGGGATTCTATGGTTAACCCTGTTATTTTAGATATCTTACCTAAATATTTAACTAAATCTTTATCTCTAACAGCACCAATATATTTATTAAAATTAATTTGTTTCATAATAACATCACTCACTATTTAATATAGTATTAAGGGTTTCTTCAATTTTTTCTAATTGAGACTTTATGCTAACATCTACACTTCCATTTTTAGTTTCAATAATACAGTCCCCTGTTTTTAGTGTATTGTCTAATTTTATTTCTATATCTTCTATCATATTAGCCATAGATAATAATCTATCTTTAGAAAAGTTTACTACTTCATAATCATCTTTACTAATTCTAATTACTGCGGTATCCCTTGAATCCAAACTGTCTAGTCCTTTTTTCACTAAGGCTATAATGGCACTATCATCATCCTTAACAATGTTTTCTATAATTTCATTGCAGATAGTTTTTACAAGCTCAATGACATCATCTTCTATACTATTTAAAACTTTTTCTTTTTCTAATAAATAATTCTTTTTAATGTCATTTGCCTCTTTTATTAATTCATCAGACTTTTCTTTTCCTTCATTATATCCTGATACATATCCCTTTTCTCTAGAGTCAGCCTCTATAGAGTCTGAATTTTCTTTAGCAGTGTTTAATATTTCTTCTGCTTCTCTTTTGGCATTTTCAATAATAAACTCCGCTTCTGATTTAGCATCATTTATGATTTTTTCTTTTTCTCTCTCAGTTGCCTCTAATATTCTTACCTTCTCTTTCCTAGCTTTTTCTAAACTTTCTTGTGTTTCATCTACAGTATCTTTTTTTACTTTAATATCTATTTTAGGAATATAAACATCATCTTTTTCAACTATATAAGAGGATTTTATTATATTAGACAATAACCTCATCTCCTCCTCTAGGAGTCACTATTTCTCCTTGTTCTTCAAGTCTTCGTATGATATTTACAATATTTTGTTGCGCCTCTTCTATGTCCTTAAGTCTAACAGGTCCCATAAATTCCATATCCTCTTTTATCATCTCCATTAAACGTTTAGACATATTTGCAAATACAACTTCCTTAACCTCTTCACCAGCACCTTTAAGTGCGATAGCCCATTGATCATTTTCAACTTCTCTAGAGAACCTCTGAATAGACTTGCTATCAAGTTGAACAATATCATCAAATACAAACATCCTCTTTCTGATTTCTTCTGATAATTCTGCATCTTGAATTTCAAGTTCTTCCATAATAAGCTTTTCTGTTCCCCTATCCACAGAGTTTAATATGGAAACGATGGATTCTACACCTCCAGCAGAAGTATAATCTTGAGAAACCATATTGGAAAATTTATTTTCTAATACACTTTCTATCTCTTTAATAACATCTGGAGATGTTCTATCCATGACTGCAATTCTTCTTGCTACCTCAGATTGTTTATTTTGAGGTAGCTTCGATAGGATTTGTCCAGATTGCGTTGGAGACAAATAAGATAATATTAATGCTATAGTCTGTGGATGTTCGTTCTGTATATAAGTAAGCAACTGACTAGCATCAGCTTTTCTTACAAACTCAAATGGTCTTACCTGTAGTGAGGCAGTCAGCTTATTAATAATATTCACTGCCTTATCGTTACCTAATGCCCTTTCTAATATATCTTTAGCATAATTAATTCCACCTTCTGATATATATTCCTGAGCCAAACAAATCTCATAAAAGTCCCCTAATATATCCTCTTTTTCTTCAGGAGAAACCTTTCTCATATTTGCTATTTCAAGGGTCAACTCTTCTATTTCTTCTTCACTTAAATGTTTGAAAATCTGGGCTGATTTTTCAGGACCTAATGTTATTAATAAAACTGCTGCTTTTTCTTTACCTGTCAATTCATCACGTTTTGGCATAGTATCACCCCTAGTCTTCGTTTAACCAACTTCTTAAAAGTTGAGCAACGGCCTCTGGTTTTTTATCTACAAATTCATTTATTTTACCTTTATATTCTGACTTTTCTGTATCAAAATCAATATCTTCAAGGTGAGAATTTTCATCAGTCTTCTCTTCTATTAATTCTTCAATATTATAATTGTCTTTCTTTTTTCTTTTAGAAATAATTATTCCAGCAATTCCTCCAACCGCTAATAATGCAAAGGCAAAGGTTAGTATCTTCCAAATACTATTTCCTCCTTTTTCATTAACAATATTGGTGTTTTCTGTATTATCTCTTTGACTTAAGAAGCTTGATGCATTAACCGCCACCTGTTTTGTATTTAACCCCGTAGCTGCATATATTAATTCCTCAACTTCTTTTTTATTACTATTTGTAAATTCACCGTCAATAGCATCCTTATTTATTAAAACTGCTACAGTCACTGACTTTATGTCTCCAGGCGCTTTTTGAATTTCTTTATTAATTTCATTTAATTCATAATTAATTGTTTCACTAGCCTTGCTATATTTAGAATTCAGTTGATCCTCTGAAACATAATTAGGTATATCTTCTCCATTTTCATCTTCTCCAGGAACCCCTTCAGCTCCATCATCTATAACATCCTCACTGAGCTTTTGCATGCTTCTTATAAGTCCCTGTTCGCTTCCTTCTACTGGAGGTTGAAACTCTACAATACTGGTAACTTGCTTATCAAAATCCACCTCTACATTTGCTCTAACATCTACATTGCCTTCACCATATACCTGTTCTAAAAAATTAGTTATACTAAAATTTATCCTTGATTGTATATTGTTTTTTATATTAAGTTGACTTAAAACATCAAACTGTCCACTATTTTTACTATCATAGTCACTTATTAAACTACCAGTTTCATCTATAACTGATACATTTTTTGCTTCCATTCCTATGGAACTGGCTACCCAATTTTGAATAGCCTCAACTTGCTTAGATGAGACATTTGCTCCTTTACTTTTTTCAATATAAACAGATGCAGTAGCTTGTCTATCATCGTCTATGACAAAACCTTTTTCTTCTGGTACTTGTAAGTACACCGATGCTTTCTCTATACCATTAATTTCAGCTATGGTGCTGGATAGTTCATTTTGTAATGCATAATTATAAATTCTGTCTTTCTCTTTATCGGTCATTGTCCAACTGCTATCATTGAAGGCATCGGTAAACTTATATATTGGATTAGGTAATCCTTCTTCTGCTAATGTAGCATTGGTTTTCTTTCTTTGGTCACTTGGGACAGAAATGGTATTTGGGTTCTCTGTTAGTTTATAACTTATTCCCATTTCATCTAACCTTCTAGTTACAGCTCCCAACTCTTTATCTGTTAATCCACTATACAAAGTTTCATAACTTTCCCTTGTAGTAAATATAATAATTGCAGTAATAGCTAAAACTATTAATAATGCCCCAATACCTAATTTTATCTTCTTACCCTTATTTAAACCACTCCAAAATTCATTAAGCTGTTTCTTTATTTTGTCAATGGTTTCTCCCACTAAATCACCTCATTTCCTACTTTAAATATAAAAATAATCATACCTGCATCCTCATTATCTCTTTATAAGCATCTAAAACTTTATCTCTAACTCCTAATGTAAACTGTAATGCAATATTTGCTTTTTCTGCAGCTATCGTGACCTGATGGAAGTTTTCTGTTTTTCCAAGGGCAAAATTGATCTTTGCCTCTTTAGATTGATTTTGCAAAGTATTAACTTCATCTAAAGCATCTTTAAAATATTTACTAAAAGATATACCATTGTTATTTTTATCTAAATCACTTTCAATATCATTTAATTTTAAATTGTTTTGTAATTGAACATTACTTAACTTCATCGTTAACCTCCTAAGCTTTATCTATTTCCAATATCAAGTGACCTCATCGCCATGTTTTTATAGGAGTTTATAGCAGTAATATTTGCCTCATAACCCCTGGTAGCAGATATCATATCAACCATTTCTTTTACTACATCAACATTTGGTTTTAGAACATAGCCATCTTCATTGGCATCTGGATGTCCAGGATCATAGATTTTCTTAAAGGGAGACTTGTCCTCTACAACTTTAGATATTTTAACACCTTTACTTCTTTCTAAACTATTTTGGGTTTTGGCCAGTATATCACCAAAAGCTCCTTTGTTATTTTCCTTAAAGACTGCTAATTTACGTCTATATGGAGTACCACTGGCAGTTCTAGTAGTATTAACATTAGCTATATTATTAGATATAATATCCATTCTAGTTCTTTCTGCGGTAAGTCCCGATGCACTTATGTTGATACTATTAAATAATCCCATTATCTATTCCCCCTATTTATAACAGTTTTAATTTTTGAAAGCTCCCCTGATACTTGCTTTATTAGTGAATTATAATAAAGAGTATTTTTAGCCATATTAGCATTTTCAACATCAATATTTACATTATTGCCATCTCTTCTAGCTGAAGTACTTTCATCCTTTTCTATAACAGGTTCGATTTCTGATACACTAGGATTCTTAGTGTCATAGTGTCTTTCATCTGTAGTAGACATATTAAAATTGTTTTTGTTTATAGCTTTTTCTAATTGTTCTTCAAATTTAACATTAATACGTTTATACCCCGGGGTATTAACATTAGCTATATTATTGGTAATGGCTTCATGCCTTTTCCATGAACCGTCAAGAGCTTTAGTTAAAAAATTTACTGTATTAAACGTATTTCCCATCATAATTATCACCTCTAAATGATCATTTAATATTTTATAAACCTCTCATATATACAGTATTCTATATATATATTTCTTTTCCTTCAAAATTTGATACTCAATAATTAATAGTTTTACCTTTTTATACATGCCTGACTATAAATCGACAAAACTACTTTCATAATAATATCATAAAAAATATAAATGATATATACTCTTTTTTACTTTTAATTCCAAAGTACTAGTTTAAAACTTTTTTCTTGATTTATGAGTCCTCTTTCTATTCTATAATTATTATAACAAATTTTAAAGTCTTTTTGCTAAAAACAAAGCTTTTTTTATATATTTCGACATTCATTTTCCTTTTTTATGTAATTATTGTAATCGTTGTAATGTCTTTTACTTTTAAACCCAATAAAAAAGAGATGCTTTCACATCTCTTTTTTATTGGGTTACTTTCTTCAATTCATCTTTTAACTTTTTATTTAATATCTTTATATGGGTTCCTTTCATTCCCAATGATCTCGACTCTATTACCCCTGCACTTTCAAACTTTCTCAGAGCATTTACAATAACAGACCTTGTAATACCTGCCCTATCTGCAATCTTACTTGCAACTAGTAAGCCTTCATCCCCTTCTAACTCATTGAAAATATGTTCAACAGCTTCAAGTTCAGAATATGATAAAGTTCCAATTGCCATTTGAACCACTGCTTTTCTTCTTGCTTCTTCTTCAATTTCATCTGATTTAGCTCTTAATATTTCCATTCCTACCACAGTAGCACTATACTCAGCTAGCACTAAATCTTCTTCAGTAAATTCTCTGCCAAATCTAGCTACAACTAATGTTCCTAATCTAGTCCTACCACTATTTATAGGAATAATAGTGGTTATCTTATCTGGATAATCACATTCTGATACTTGGTCAAAAACACAATTGCCAGTTTCTTGAACATTTTCTTTTGTTTCTTGGATTTTTAATAATTCTTGGTTATATTCTTTTGGAAACCTTCGTTCTTGAATAACCTCATTTTCAATGATTCCACAATCAAAGCCAGTGGATAGAGCAAATCCTAATACTCTCCCCTTTCTACTAGCTATATATGTGTTAGCTTCTAATATTTCACTTAAACTCTTGCTTAATTCTTGAAAAGATACCGGCCTTGATCCAGTATTTTGTAATATCTTATTAAGTCTTCTAGTTCTTTGTAACAAACTTTCAGCCATTATAATCCTCCTTATAATAATTAGATTTTATCACGTCTTTTTTAATTAACATAAAACTTGCTATTTATCTATACAATACCTAACAATTTATTTAATCTATAAAAAAATCCCACTTTTCTATCAATCTTTTTCCATAATTATACTTTGTTTCACATTACTTGCACTATTCACTGTTTATTTAGCATTATACGATTTTTACTAGATTAATAATTGCAAACAAGAGAATATTAACATAATTCTACGTTTTTTTCAATTATATTTTTTAATAATTAACACAAATTAAAAAATTGTAAATATTCTTAACTACTTTGAAACTTTTCTCTTATAATCACACTCTTTATTTGAACAAACTATGGTTTTTCCCTTCTTGTTATTTCTTTCAGTTAATATACTATCACATTCTGGACATTTCTCATCTATAGGTTTACTCCAAGATACAAATTTACATTCTGGATAGTTACTACATCCGTAGAACTTTCTACCTTTCTTAGACCTTCTTTCAATAATATCTCCCTGACATTCTGGACATTTTACTCCAACTTCATGAACCAATGGTTTGGTATTTTTACAATCTGGATATCCAGGACATGCCAAAAACTTACCATAGCGACCATGTTTTATAACCATATTTCTACCACATTTTTCACATTCCACATCGGTTTCTTCGTCTTTAATCTCAATTTCCTTCATATCTTCTTCCGCTATCTTTAAATCTTTCTCAAAATCTTTATAGAAGCCTTTTATAACCTCTTTCCATTTTAATTCCTTTTCTTCTATTAAGTCAAGCTTTTCTTCCATGCCGGCAGTAAACTCTTCATTCAATATATCCTTGAAATATTGACTTAATAATTCAGTAACAATACTTCCTAGCTCAGTAGGTTTAAAGCTTTTATTTTCTAAAATAACATACCCTCTACTTAATATAGTGCTAATTGTTGGAGCATAGGTGCTTGGTCTCCCTATCCCCAATTCTTCTAGAGTTTTAACTAAGGAAGCTTCCGTATACCTTGCTGGTGGCTGAGTAAAATGTTGTTCTGGATTTTTATTTTTAATTATAACCTTTTCTCCTTCTTTAAGCTCTGGTATATCTATTTTATTACTACCAGTTCTTATGTCATAAACCTTTAAAAACCCATCAAATTTCACTTTTGAACCACTGGACTTAAATACATATCCAGCAGAATGGATTCTTACGGATAAAGTAGTATAAACTGCATTCTTCATTTGAGATGCCACAAATCTTCTCCAAATTAGATTATAGAGCTTATATTGATCTTTACTTAATGAAGCCTTTATGGAATCAGGAGTTTTCAAGACTGAAGTAGGTCTTATTGCTTCATGGGCATCTTGTATATCTTTCTTTTTGCCTTTTTTAAACTGTCTTCCTCCTTGGGAATACTCTTCTCCATATTCATTAACTATAAATTTTTTGGTTTCATTTATAGCATCATTAGATATCCTTATAGAATCTGTTCTAATATAAGTTATTAATCCAACTGTCCCCTCACCTTTTACATCAATTCCTTCATATAGCTGTTGTGCAATTCTCATAGTTTTCTTTGTTGAAAATCCTATTCTTCTTGAAGCATCCTGTTGCAAGCTACTAGTTGTATAAGGGGGATATGGATTACGCTTTTTACTTCCTTTCTTTACTTCCTTTACTATAAAGTCATCCTCTTCAATATTAGAAATAATTTCATCTACTTGTTCTTTGTTATTTAGTTTAAGTTTTTTATCCTTTTTCCCATTATTTATACCATAAAAAGAAGCTTCAAAGTCATTGTCTTCCTTTGATAATAATAGATCTATAGACCAATATTCTTCTGGAACAAAATCCTCTATTTCTTTTTCTTTATCATAAATTAATTTAGTAACTACAGACTGAACCCTTCCTGCACTTAATCCTCTTCTAACTTTTTTCCATAAAAGGGGACTAATTTTATATCCAACTAGTCTATCTAATATTCTCCTAGCCTGTTGAGAGTCAACTAAGTTTTTATTTATCTCTCTAGGGTTTTTAATTGCATTTTTGATAGCCTTTTTAGTAATTTCATTAAACTCTATTCTATTTTTATCTCCATCTTTCAACCCTAGGGCATGGGATAAATGCCAAGATATGGCCTCCCCTTCTCTATCAAGGTCAGTTGCTAAGAAAATATTATCAGCTTTTTTAGCTTCCTTTCTTAGTTCTTTTAAGACAGGTCCCTTCCCTCTAATGGTTATGTAGTTAGGTTCAAAGTCTTTATCTATATCAATACCCAATTTACTCTTAGGTAAATCTCTAACGTGTCCTACAGAAGCCTTAACTTTATAATTTCTTCCTAAAAATTTTCCAATTGTTTTGGCTTTCGCTGGTGACTCAACGATAACTAAAGATTTTGCCAAAATTTACACCTCCGAATCTCATAATGTATGTTATTATATCAAAAACATATTTTCAAGTCTACAGAATATAAATTTAGTAGACTTAACAAACTGTAAAAAACTTGCCAGGTAATTGTTTCACTAAACCTTTCATTTCTAATATTGTTAATATGCTATTCACTTTTTGTATATTTATACCTGTTCTATATGATATGATATCACAATGTTTAGGATTTTCACTAATTAATTTCAAAATATTTTTTTCTTCTATACTTAAGTATTGATAATTAGCTCTAATAATTTCATTCTCTTTTACTTTTTTTCTAAGTTCTATTATTTCTTCAAATATATCATCTATATCAACAATAGGATAAGCTCCATCTTTTATTAATTTGTTAGTCCCTTTACTATATAAACTATTTATATTCCCAGGAAGTGCAAACACATCCCGTCCTTGCTCTAGTGCATGCTCTGCAGTTATTAATGATCCACTTTTTTCAGTAGCTTCCACAACTATAACTCCAAGGGTCAAACCACTTATTATTCTATTTCTTTGAGGAAAATTATAAGGTCTAGGAATAGTGCCAATTGGAAATTCAGATATAACTCCTCCACTGTCTATTATTTCATTATATAATCTTCTATTAGATTTGGGGTATATTACATCTATACCACTACCTAATACAGCAATAGTTCTTCCATTACCTTCTATAGCTCCTTTATGTACAGTTGTATCTATGCCCTTTGCCATTCCACTTACAACAGTAACCCCCGCTCTAGATAATTCCTTTGAAAACTTTTCAGCTGCCCAGTGTCCATATGATGTAGCTTTTCTAGAACCTACTATAGAAATAGCATTATAATCCTCTTCGTTTATACTTCCTTTAATATACAATATCTTTGGGGGACTATATATATTTTTTAGTAATTTTGGATATTCATCATCGTATATGGAAATAATATTTATATTTAATTTATGGACTTTTTCTAAATATTCATTATAATATCCCATATTCTTATATTTTATAATTAAATTTTTAGCCTTATCATTTACACAATTTATTTTTAATATATCATTCCTTGATAAATCCCATACATAAGATAACTTACCTAAATATTTTTCTAATTTATCTATGGTTTTATTGTTTATACCTTCTATACTATTAAGCCAAATGGCAACATCTTTATCTTTCATTATTTATCTACCCCTACTTTTATTAGAATATTCTATATTTTCTCAATAATACCTCTTAATTTATAAAAGAATTCTTAAGAATTCTTTTATAAATTATATCCCTTATATATTTTTTTAATCATTTTCAGTGTGATGAGGTTTAGTAGTAATTTTATTATCAAATATATTAAAAAATCGGTTTTTATAAAGATAATAAAAATTCAAATTTGTAGAATAAACTGGGGAGTTTACAGTCCCCCCAGTTTATTTCAGATTTAGTGAAGTTCAATGATAATTTTATTACATTCTTCACATTTATAAGCTCCTACAGCACTCTTCCCAAAAACATGGGCTTCGGCAATAACATTCTTTTTCTTTAAAACCCTATCAAGCCAACCAATTTTTTCACCATATTCTCGCCATATCAATGACATCCTACCATCACCTTCAATCATCCCTATGGTCATTTCTATCCCGCAGTATGGACAGTTCATCTCCTATTCCCCCCTAACATATTATTCCATATTTTATTTATATTCTAAACTACTGCTTCTCCATCATCAAATTAAAAGAGAGCTTTTCAGCTCCCTTAATATTTTTATATCTCTTTACCTCCAAAACTTCCTATCCAAGTTCCTATATTGTATAGCCTCTGCTATATGATGTTCCTTTATATTTTCCTCTCCATCTAAATCTGCTATAGTTCTTGAAACCTTTAGAATCTTATTATATGCTCTAGCGCTGAATCCTAGATTTTTAAATCCATTATCTAATATTTTATTACCAGCTTCATCTAATTTACAATATTTTTTTATATTTCTGGTGGTTAGTTGAGCATTAGAAAATATGTTATCTTCTTTATATCGAGCTATTTGATGTTTCCTAGCCTTGTTAACCCTTTCCCTTATACTAGATGAAGACTCTGAATCCTGTTTTGATTGCAAGTCTTTATACTTAACAGGAGTTACTTCCACATGTATGTCTATTCTATCAAGTAGAGGACCACTGATCTTTCCAAGATACCTTTCTATATTTGCTGGGGAACAGGAGCATTCATGGGTTGGATCACCATAGTAGCCGCAGGGACAAGGGTTCATGCTGGCCACTAACATAAACTTGGCCGGATATGATAAAGAGGCATTAACCCTTGATATGGTGACTTGACCGTCCTCCATAGGTTGTCTTAAAACTTCCAATACGTTTTTCTGAAATTCAGGCATTTCATCTAAAAATAGCACTCCATAGTGGGCAAGGGATACTTCTCCTGGCTTAGGTATTCTACCTCCTCCGACTAAAGCTACACTTGACATGGTGTGGTGGGGTGCTCTAAATGGCCTTTTAGTTACTAAGGAGTTTCCCTCTAGCACTCCAGCTACACTATATATTTTTGTGATTTCTAAAGACTCTTCAAACGTTAATTGGGGTAAAATAGATGGCAATCTCCTAGATATCATTGTTTTTCCTGAACCCGGAGGCCCAATCATCATTATGTTATGGGCTCCTGCTGCCGCAATCTCCATTGCCCTTTTAAGATTTTCTTGTCCCTTTACATCTTTAAAATCTTCATAGTCGTTATTTGCCATATCAAATATATTATCCACTTCTGTTATATAAGGACATATATCAATTTCATTATTTAAGTATAATATAAGATCATATAGGGTTTTTACAGGTATAATATCTATTCCTTTAACCACACTACATTCTTCCTTATTTCCATCGGGTATGATAATCTTTTCTATTCCTGTTTCCTTTAGAGATATTACTATGGGCAAAGCCCCTTCTATCTTATTAATTCTTCCATCTAATGATAATTCCCCGATAAAAGCATATTTACTAAAATCATCATATTCTATCACCTCTATGGCAACTAATATTCCAACTGCTATTGATAAATCTATCTGGGATCCTTCCTTCTTTAGACTGGCAGGAGCCAAATTTACAGTTATTCTGTGTATGGGAAAGTCTATACCGCTATTTTTTATAGCTGTCTTAACCCTTTCCTTAGATTCCCTTATAGCTGTATCTGGAAGTCCTACTATGCTAAATCCTGGTAATCCATTTGATATATCTGTTTCAACTTCTACTATATAACCGTTTAAACCTTGTAATATACAAGTATTAATTTTCGATAGCATTATTTTCACCCTACTTTTATTTGTTTTTATAAAAATTTTTATTTTTTAATTATTTCCATTTTTTTCTGATTTATAACTATTTGTTTTATTTTTATGTTTTATCATTTATGATAAGATTTATTATGATATATTTAGCATAAAATAAGGGGGCTGTCGGAAAATAGCAAATTTTAACTCGCCAGACCACAAATAAAGAAAAATGCTTAAGAACTTAATTTTAACTAGAAGTAAGTTTTTAAGCATTTTCTATTTTTTGACAAGAAAATTAT
>NZ_JBAKFX010000058.1:0-26460 GCF_037577855.1 Dethiothermospora halolimnae
TATCCAACTATAGACAGCCTCAAATGTGATTCGTATACCTCAGACCGGGATTTTGCCGCCGACTTCCTTCAGATTCCACCTCACGGTGGACACCCTTGTCTTCAGCTAGCACCTATATCACCTTCGGCGTTCGGGACTTTCACCCTATAGACTGTGTCCATGCTGGGCACACATATAAAAATGAACGCCAATATGACGTTCATTTCTATATGCTTTAATAAATCTAAGAAATAGCTTGTTCAATTTTTTTGTTAGGTGCATGAATTCTAGCATTCAAACAACAGTCAATTGCAAATGTATTATTTGATTTTTCATTCCATAAGTTTTTGTTTATAGATATCATATATTTCCCCCCTTTTTTAATTAATTGCTCATTTAATAGATTATAGATCTTTACTTAAGACCTATAATCTTCATTGAAAAGAGTTTTTCTTAATATATACTCAAAAACTCTTTTGAGCTATTATTAAAACAAATTCTTTTAAGTGTAATAAATAAACTTTATTTCCACTTAATATAAGTTTAACATTTCTTGTCATTTATTTCAAGTTTTTTATGTCATTTTTATGAAATTAATTTAATATAAACAAATATATCAACATAATATAGTGAAATAAAAGGACTTCTATGAAAACATTTAAACTCCTAGCAGAATTTAATGAGTATATAGGGAAATTTAAAAAATATTTTTTGTTTTTCCTCAGTAAACATATAGTTGTTAGTCATTATAATTAATAACTCACTTAATATAGATTTTTTATCCTCTAACACCACTTTACAAGTTATTAAAATCTAAGTGCAAAAACACCCCGCCAATTTAAAAGGGTAACGAAGATTAAATATACAACAAAGACTCTGAACTTTATAAAATATTTGCCAATGAGGCATAAACAATTTAGGCACTTTAATATGTTTATAACTCTATTGTAATTAAAACCCATAATTTGTGTAACAATACTACTATTATTATTTCTAAAGGAGCAATTAAATGAAAAAAGATAATACTAAAACTTCCCTTTTCAACAGAAAAAGGTTAATATCATACTTGATTTTTACTATTATTTTTATATTAACTTCATCTTTATCTTTATTATTTATATATAGATTTTTAAATACTAATACAGCAGTCTTTACTATAAGAGTTTTTCCACCTGAAACAATGATTCAAACTATGTTACTTTTTATATTTTATATCCTAATGGATAGCTTACGTCTATTATATATATTAAAATCATTAAATATATCAATTGAATATACATATATTTTAAAACTAGGTTTTATCCATTTATTTATAAGCAATATAACTCCTTTTTCTAGTGGTGGTGGTCTAGCTCAAATTTATTTTTTAAATAGAAAAAATGTTCCCCTAGGAAATGCCATTGTTGTATCAACCATAAAAGCAATTCTTCCTATTACTTTTTTCTTCGTTACAGCGCCTATAATATTACTGCTTAATAGGGATTTAATTAATATATTACCTACTAACAATATCTATATTTATTCTTTGGTATTTGGATTTATATATATTGTTATAATATACGGGGTATATAAATTATTTCACAATCCTAGAATAATAAAGATTATAATATCTAAAACCTTATTATTTATACAAAATAGAAAATTAATATCTAAAAAGACTTCATACAACTATCAAAGGAAATCTTTTAGAGAAATAAATAATTTTTTCAGTGGTATAAAGCTGTTTCTTAAAGGAAAAAAAATAAATATTATTTTATCCCTATTATCCACTGCCTTATTCCTTATTTCATTATTTTTATTTCCTGTAATACTTATTAAAGGACTTAGGTATAATATATCTTCTTTATCAATAATAATTAAACAAATAGTTATAACTTTTATAGCCTATTTTGCCCCTACTCCCGGTGCTTCCGGGGTTTCTGAAGGAGGATTTACTCTATTATTTTCTAATTTGATAAAAAAAGAACACCTGATATCCCTTACTTTTACTTGGAGATTTTTTACTATATACTTAGGAATGTTTATAGGTATGATTGTTTTTTATTATGAAGCTTTTAAAAAGAGAAATGGTGGTAATCAAAATTGATTACCACCATCAGTCTGTTGACAAACACATTTAGATAAAGTAAGCAAAATTAATTACCAACATCTATACTTTCCATAATTTTAAATGCCTCATCTTCAGGTAAGCCTAACATAAATTCAACAGTCCAAAGCTCGTCATCTATATAGTAATATGTATAGTAAGCACCAAGGCGTTTTAAATACTTTTTCCCATTATGACTAATAATTTTAGGATTCATTTCTCGATTACCATCTTCAATGACAGTTGTTTTTCCTTTTTTACATCGAATATATATACTAGGATAATAACCAAACTCATTTTTCTCTGAAGCTTTATATGTTAAATTATACATTTTAAAACTATCAAGTCGTTTATATTCTTTATAATAATAATCTTTATTTAAACCTTTAGCTTTTTTAAATAATTGTTGACGATATTCCCTATAGGTCATTTCATCTTCATACTGCTTATAGAAATTTTCATGGTCATAAAATATATATCCCTTTTCAAAAGTATAGTTTTTAGGTATATACTTAGGTAGTGGACTATTAGATAGGACACTATTTTTTATATCTTCAAAATTATGATAATACTCATCAGAATTTAATACATCAAAATCCAAAAATTTTTCTACCCCTTTAACTGGAATAAATAAGGCAATTTTATTATTAGGCAGTTTATCTTCAAGGGATTTAGAGATATCTCTAAAATCATCTGATACTTTCTCTCCTGTAGCCTACGTTCTTCGTAATCACTTCTGTCCATAACCCCCAATTGAATAACTATATTTCCCATATCATCTGATAAAGTAGCTCGTATATTCCCTCTATGATTCTTAACATACTCTTCATGTTCTGGTATTCTTCCTAGTTTGAAAGCCACCATAATAATTAGTGCTAATGCAAACATTCCAACTAAAGGTAACCTACTATGCTTAACTTCTTTTTTATCTTTAGCTACTTTCATGTTTCTTAATATTTTATCTTTATTATCTTCATAAGGAATATTCTCTTCCTTTAAATAATCTTCAATACCTTTAAAAGACTGAAATCTCTTCATTATCATATTCCTCCTTTTTTTTAATAAGCTTTTTTTCAACTTTTTTACGAGCCCTCTCAAATTGCTTCCTTAGGGCTGGTTCTCTTTTATTTAGGATATTGGCTATTTCTTTATAGGACAATCCCTTAACACTTTTTAATAATAGAACACTTTTTTCATAACTAGTTAATATAGTTAAAGCCTCTTGTATTTCTCTACTATATTTGTCTTCTGAAGCTAAATCTTCAGTTGAAACTTCCTTTGTTTTACATGGATATTTCATAAGAAACAACTTTTTTTCTTTTTTCTCTTCTTAAGTGATCTATACATTTGTTGTGTGCTATTTTGTATAGATCACTATTGCTATAGTCCTTTTTCTTAGATATATTAAAAAACTTTATAAATACCTCTTGAGTTATATCCTCAGCGGTTTCTTTGGAACGGATCATTTGGTAACAATATTTATAAATATTAAACTGAAACTTTTCAATAGTTTCTTCTACATTTTTCAGAGCCACGTAATTCCCTCCTTTACTAATAAGCATTCGTTTTAGTACTCATTTATATAACGAATAGGTTAGTAATAATGTGACGTCTCTATAAATATTTTAACATTTTACTTATATATTCTTTAAAAGGAATTAATTTTTATAAAATGGGAATTATAACATATAAGAAGATATCAATAGAAAGGTGGCGATATTTTGGATATTAACAAATCCATTAAATGCCCAAAATGTAATGGTAGTAACTTTTTAGCTAAATATGAAGCAACATATGTATATTCTTATAATATAGATACAGCTGATATTTCAAGTAAAAAAGAAACATTGCCATTTTTATTTGATAACCGGGAACAGTGTAATACTAAGCAGTATATAGAATGTCAGGATTGTAAAGAAAAATACCCTTGTTCCTTTAAACAAGGGGAAGGTGAAATTGATTTTACAATAATTAAAAAGGCTATTAGGGCACCCCATAAAGAGACTCCAGAATTTTTAGGGTAAATAGAAAAGGGATATATGATATAAATAACTGCAGTTATTTATATCATATATCCCTTTTCTATTTTTCTTAATTAAATACTTTATACCTTAAACTTACTTATCATCTCTCCTAATTTCCCTGCTAATTTTGATAAGGAGTTTGCATTTTCAGATACCTCTATTATTTGACTATTCTGCTGTTGAGCAGATGCTGCCGTTTCTTCTATTCCCGCTGAATTTCCTTCAGCTATAGAGGCTACTTTTTCAATTTCTTTATTAATTTTCATACTACTATCATTAATATCATTAAGATTTTTAGACACTACCTCTATTCTTTCAGACATTTCATAAACTTTTTCACTAATATCTTCAAATGTTTTTCCTGTATTCTCTATCTCTTTTGTTCCCTTTTCAACTTCCTTATACCCACTTTCCAATGAGGTAACTACAATGTTAGATTCCTGTTGAATTCCAGCTACAATATCAGTTATTTCTGTTATAGAATTACTTACTTCCTCTGCCAGTTTCCTTATCTCATCTGCCACAACAGCAAATCCTTTTCCTGCTTCCCCGGCCCTTGCCGCTTCAATTGCTGCATTTAAAGCCAATAGGTTAGTTTGTTCTGCGATACTTTCTATTACTTGAACTAATTGAGAAATCTCCTGGGACTTAGTATCTAAGCCCTTTACCTTTTTAACAGCATTTTTCATTGTGCCATTAATTGAAAACATCTGTTTAACTGATCCCTTCATTTGATTGTTACCTTCTTTAGATATATGTAGCACATCTTGAGAAAAGTCCTCAAGTATTTTTCCATTTTCATTGGATTCCTTAACTATCTTACCTAGGTCCTTTATCGAGTGAGAAGCACTTATAGATGATGTGGCCTGCTCCTCTGCTCCGGAAGCCATTTCTTCCATAGCTGCTGCAATTTGCTCTGTACTTATCTTAAATTCTTCAGCAGTCTTTGCAAAGTCGCCACTTTGTGTATCTACCTCCATAGTTGTGTAATTTATCTCTTTAATTAGATGCTGTAGACTACCAAGCATTTTATTAAATGATCCTGCGATTTTTCCTATTTCATCTTTACTAGAGATATCTATTCTAGCCGTTAGGTCCCCTTCATTATTTGATAATTCCTTTATTTTATCATTTATGGCATTTAAATTGGATATCTTCTTTATGAGAGTAGTTAGTGCTATTACTATTAAAGTTATAAGTATTCCTATCACAATAAAGGTAATTATAAGGGTTATACTCCCTCTATTTTTTGCTTTACTGGTTTCATTTTCTACCCTAGACTCCATTTCCTTTTGAAACTCATCGATATATTTCATAATATTTTCTTTATCACTATCATAGCTTGAATCAAAGACTAGTCTTCTAGCTTCGTCTAAATTATTGTTCTTAACTAGCTCCATTGCCGCTTCTTCTTTTTTAACCAAAGTATCTGAGTTGTTCTTAGCTTCTTGTAGTAAGTTCAATTCATTCTCTGGGGCCCCTAATTCTTTAAGTCTTTCTATAACTTTGTCCCTTGTTTTAACTTCATTAACTTCATTCCAATAATTATCATAGAATTTCTTTTCTCCAAATTGGGTATATCGTCTTATCTGCTCTGTTAAATAATCAGAGCTATTTCGTAAGTTGTCACCTAGCTCTTCAAATTCAATTTGTCTTTCAACTGATAATTGATATTGGCTAAAGGATTTTTGAAGGTAATAGACACTTGTAATAGTGGCTAAGACCAATACCATAAAAATAACTGTCATTATTTTTAGAAATTTCGAAATTTTCATTATAGTTCCTCCCCATTTAATGTGTACTATCTAGTCCTTTAGTCTTAATTATATCAATAACATTCGTTTTTGTCATTAAAAAATGTCGTAAATTGTATTATTGTAAGTTATATTGTCTGTTAATTAAATTTATTGCCGAATTACCAATTGACTAATAGATTATATATCCATAATTTTTTTCAGTGGCTAATAGAAATAATTAAGTAAAGGTTTACCCCAAAAGAAATAAGGACTGGATATCCAGTCCTTATCTATGCTAATTTCTCCCAAAAGTAACCTTTCCATCTTTAACTACCAATTTAGCATTAAATGTTCCACCATTTTTATAGGAAAACCCCTCAATAACTGGAGTCTCTCCTTTTTCTACTAATTGTTTTGCTTGGCCCTCTGTTAGCTTCTTTCCAGCAATAAAGGCTCCAATAAAAAATTTACACCCATTTAGATATTCACTGCATCCATATCCCTTTGAGTTTTTTGTTATATTACCCTTTTTACAAACTGGACAAATTCCAATGGTGACCTTATTTTTATTATATTTACCTTTCCCCTTTTTCTTATTGTATTTATATGTTTTTTCAATTCCCTCTATAGGTTTACTTTTATTGGCTTCCTTTATAATAAAATCAGTAAAGTTTCCTATACTCTCCATAAATCTATGGGGAGAGAACTTCCCCTTGGCCATATTCTTAAGGGCTTTTTCCCACTTTCCTGTTAAACCAGGGGACCTAAGTTCTTTAGGAACTGTTTTTATAATGGCTATCCCCTTTTTTGTTGGTATTAAGGATTTCTTATTTCTTTCTATGTAGCCCACTTTTATAAGCCTTTCTATAATAGAAGCTCTAGTTGCCGGTGTTCCTAAACCATTTTCCTTAAGTTGTTCCTTTAACTCATCATTATCAATAAGCCTTCCTGCATTTTCCATAGCACTAAGCAATGTTCTTTCTGTATACTGCTTTGGAGGTTTAGTTTTCTTTTGTTTTATCTTTAAATCATTAAATAAAAGGGTGTCCCCTTTACTAATAGGAGGCAGCTGCTCCTCTTCCTTTTTTTCTTTTTTCTTATTATTTTTATATAATACTTTCCAACCTAAATCCGTTATAACATTTCCCTTGGATATAAAGTTTTCTTTTTTACTTTCTACCAATATGGTGGTAGTTTCATATCTATATCTTGGAAGAAATACAGCTATAAGTCTTTTTACTACTAGATCATATATGTTTTTTTCTTTGCCACTAAGTCTTTTTATGTTAGGCACTTTGGGTGTGGGAATACAGGCATGGTGATCCGTTATCTTTTTATTATTAATTATCCTAGATGTAAACTTAATATTATTTATAATCTTAGGTATATACTTATCATATGGACTTATATTTAGATTTTTTAGAGTTTGTTTTACAACCCCTTTCATGTCATCGGATAGATATCTGCTATCGGTACGGGGATAAGTTATTAGTTTGTGCTTTTCATAGAGATTTTGGGCAATACTTAATGTTTCCTTTGCAGTATAGCCAAAATATTTATTTCCATCTCTTTGTAATTCGGTTAAATCATATAACAGGGGTGGTGGTACAGTTTTCTTTTCCTTTTTTACATCTACTACTTTTCCCTCGGTTCCTTTAACCTTTTTTTTAATCTCTTGAGCCCTTTCCTTTGTTGATATTTTACTGTTATTTTCTTTTGTATCTATCCAAGTCCCTGTAAAATCATCATATATACTATTTAACTCCCAGTATTTTTCCGAAGTAAAGTTATCTATTTCCATTTGTCTTTTTACCATTATGGCTAAAGTAGGAGTTTGTACCCTTCCTATACTAAAAATATTATTATTTCTTATGGTATAGGCCCTTGTGCCATTTATTCCTATTAGCCAGTCGGCTTCACTTCTACATTTTGCCGATTTATATAAATCGTCATATAAAGAACCCTCTTTTAATTCACTAAAACCTTTCTTAATAGCTTCCTCTGTCATTGAACTAATCCAAAGCCTTTTAAAAGGTTTATTACAATTGGAAAGACTATAAATATACCTAAATATAAGTTCCCCTTCCCGTCCAGAGTCTGTGGCACATATTATATCCTCTATACCTTTACTATTCATAAGTCCTTTTACTATATTAAATTGTTTCTTTGTTTTAACAGTTGGCTTTAACATAAATTTTTCTGGAATTATGGGTAAGTCCCCCATATGCCATTTTTTATATTTTTCATCATAATCCCCTGGCTCACAAAGAGTAACCAAATGACCTATTGCCCAGGTAATGATATACTTTTCCCCTTCAATATATCCAGTTTTTGAAAGGCTTTTTCCCTTTATTATGACCTTTGCTATGTCCCTTGCCACACTGGGCTTTTCTGCTATCACTAGTGTTTTCATCATATTATAAATAACCCTTTCATTTTTAATTATATTTCTTTTAGATAAGGTTATTATATCATAGAAAAAATAGGACATGGATATATCCATGTCCTATTTTTTCTATAAACTGAATTTATAACATATATATTCTTCTTTTTTAATAAAACCTAGTTTTTCAGCTAAATTCTTTGATGGGACATTCTCATCCATGCAATCCCACCACGGTAGTTTTCCTTCACCTAACATCTCTTTAATACATTTCATAGCTAAGTTATACCCTACACTCTGTTGCTGATATTTTCTATCGGTTTCTATTCCAATAGTATTGGTCTCTGATGTAGAAAATCCACTATAACATACTCCAATTATTTTATTATTATCCGTTGCATAATAACAATTTCCCTTATCAATTAAATTATCTATACTACCCCAAAAGCTAGTTAATACAGTTTTGTAGTATCTCCAGTTTGAATAACCTTGATGATTAGTGCTACTATCCTTTAATGAGTGTATATCATATCTAAATTTATTTATTGATTTTTTAATATCCTCCCCATTAAATATATAAATAAGCTGACCCCAACTCTTTAAATCTCTATTACTAAATATATCTTCTATAGTTTTTTCCCAATCCACTGTTGTGCCTGAAAATTCAAAGTAATCTATGTGTTTTTTCTTTAAAAATATCTTTATTTTATTATTAATAAAGCCATTAATTTTTTCTAAAAATTCTTTGTTTTTACTATCTCCTATAAAATAAAACCCCTCCATACCTTGATTCCACACTAGTCCCGTTGTCGGAGTATTAATATTATCTACAAAAATATCTCCTGGATTATTTCCTTCTATCACTGACATAACCTCTGGGTATTTAATTCCATCCCTCAGTAACTTGATAACCTTATGATGATCCTCTCTTAGCATTCTATCCATTATAACACCCCTTTAATCTTATAATTTAAAGTCATATAGAAAATAATCAAAGGCTTTTGTATATCCACAACTCTCTGCTAGAGCCCTTGAACCAGAATTTTTCTCCATACAATCCCAATTTGGTTCAAATCCATTGGCTTTACAATATCTTAGAAATTCATTAATCACCCCTTTGGCAAGCCCCTTATTTCTATATTGTTTTAATGTTACTGTGTGGGATCCTATCTCATTTTTAGTAACGCAGCTAGATATACAACAAGAAACTATTCTTTTATTATGTAAAATACAAAATCCTACCCCCTCTTTTAGAAAATATTCTTCTGATACACACCAATCAAGTATCATGTTCTTTAAAAAGTTTAAATTGAATATATTACTTTTAAATAAGTTTTTATCGACTTTTACTAGTTTAAAGTCTTTTTCTAGCTTATTGTCCTTGATTAATGAATTTTGAATATTTTCATTTTTGTAAGTTATCTGTTTTGATTTATTTAAGCTTCGGTGTTTAGATAATTCATTAATGGTAATATCCCACTCTTTACTGGTTCCACTGAATTCAAATAAATCTAATCCTAGACTCTTTGCTCTAGGAGTGATTTCTATATCAATATATTCGTTAATACTACTATTAAAACCGATATTATTTTCTTTCCCTATAAAGTAAAAGCCTTCTATTGCTTTAGACCAAATCAATGCAGTTTTTGGTTTTTCAATATTATCTACGAAAATCCACCCTGGATTGTATCCCTTTACAACCCCTTTTATTTCAATATTAATTAATTCTCACTTTAATAGATGGGATATTTTATAAAATTCATTTTTATCTAATTCATATATCATCTCTACTCCCCCTAATTTATTGACGATACAAACCTTTTAACTATAATTATATATTTTTTTAACTCTGAACAATATATATAAAATAATTTATAATAGTTTTTTATACAGAAATACTGGCTAGATTAATCTAGCCAGTATTTCTATATACATCTATTTGAATATACAATTTTTTTGATACTATGGACAGAAAGATAAAACTCTTCTGCCAATTGATTTATAGTTGTTCCTTTATTAAACTTTTCTATAATCTTTTCATTTCTACAATCTAAATACTTCCTATTTCCTGAATTCTCTCCCCATTTTTTTCGAGATTCCTTAGGTTTTGGTATATAAACCAACTGCCCCTTTGCATATGCTTGAATCTCTTTTAATAATTCTTTTGGAAAGATATCATTGCCACTTATGTATTTCATTTTAACTCCACTCCTTAAATATAATTTTTTAATATTTAAGTGATGGAGCTTATAGACATTTATCTGATATACATAAGTTACAATGAAAATTAAAGTTTTTGAATCTATTATAATCTGTATTTCATATCATCAATAACTTAATCATTTTAAATCCCCCTTTATATTTATCAACCTTTATTTACATAATATCAAGTTTAATAATTTAACACAAGGATATAATAAGCCCTTATAACACTTAAGATATGGTAAGTTATAATATCTTATAGTATGATAAAATTAGTTTATATAAATATATTTATATAAACTAATTGGGGGATTACGGATCCCCCAACAACTAACATAAATAAGCTAGAAGAATACCACTCTCCTAGCAATTAATAAGATCAGGAGATGATTATATGGAAAATATACTTCTTATTGAAGATGATACAACCCTTGCTATGGGTATAGAGTATTCCCTTGAAGATGAAGGACTAAATGTTGAGGTTAGACATAATATAGAAGATGGTTATAATGCCTTTAAAAAAGGAGAATATGACTTAATACTCCTTGATGTTACTCTCCCCGATGGTACTGGCTATGACCTCTGTAAAAAAATAAGAAAGGAAGATTCTATCCCGATAATATTTTTAACCGCTTGTGATGATGAAGTCAATATAGTTATGGGCCTTGATATAGGTGGAGATGATTATATTACAAAACCCTTTAGGGTAAAAGAGCTTATATCTAGAATAAGAGCCGCTATAAGAAGAAATAGTATGACTAGTAACAAAACTAAGACAAAGGATATTATATCCTTTGGAAATATATTAATTAATCTAGAGGAAAATAAGGTCATAAAGGATGACCATGAGTTAATTATTACTCCCATAGAATACAAGCTTCTGGTAACATTATCTAGAAACCCAAATCAAGTTCTAACTAGAAATCAAATATTAGAAAAAATATGGGATTCTTCTGGTGATTTTATAGATGATAATACATTATCAGTTCATATAAGAAGGTTAAGGGAAAAGATAGAGGATAATCCCGCATCCCCTAAGCATATCAAAACAGTTCGAGGTGTGGGATATAAGTTATTATCTAAAGTATAAACTTTAAAGAACCGAGGTGATTTTTATGTATAGGTTTTTAAATAATCCCGAAGTAAAGAGTGTTGTTATGAAAGTTATAGTATTTCAATTTATATTAACATTACTAATATTATTTATTCTTGGACTACAATTAGAGGATTTAAAAAATAATATAATTGGTAATAATAAAGCTTTAATAGGAAAACTACTATATTCAAATCCTAATTTAGAAGAAGATATAATAGGATTTTTTACTGAAAGTGCTTCAAAAGAAGAGATAGAAACGGGAATAACTATCGCTAATAAATATCATTTAACTAAAGATCTACCTATAGAGGTTTTTCCCTATTTATACGATTTTAAAAAAAGTTCTTATTTGAGTACAAGTCTTTTAACTTTTATAAGTCTAGTTATATTTATTTCTTTAATATTAATAGAATATAGAAAAATATTCAAAAAAATAAATACACTCTCTAATAGAGCGGAAAAAGCTATAGAAGGAAAGATAGAACCTCTATCTGAAGACGGTGAAGGAGATTTTTTTATACTGCACCATAAATTTAATAACATGATTAATAGATTAAAGCTTACCATAGAAGCTTTAGATAAAGAAAAATTATATTTAAAAGATATAATATCTGATATATCCCACCAACTTAAAACCCCGCTATCGTCTCTTATGCTTTTAAATGATATCATGGGTAAAAAAGATATGACTAAAGAAAAAAGAAGTGATTTTCTATATAAGAGTAAAGAACAACTTGAGAGAATGGAATGGCTTATTATAAGTCTTCTTAAAATGGCAAAAATAGAAGTTGGAAAAGTTCAATTTACTTATAGTAATACAAAGGTTATAAATACTATAAAGGGGAGCTTGTCATTATTAAAACCAACTATAGATAGGAAAAATCAGGATGTAATTATAACAGAAGAAAGTAAAGATATAAGACTATATCATGATAATGAATGGCTTAAAGAAGCCTTTATGAATATAATAAAAAATTCTTTGGAACATACTCCAGTCAATGGTGATATATTTGTTACAATAAAAGATACTCCTATTTTTACTAAAATTATAATAGAAGATACAGGGGAAGGTATAAAAAAAGAAGATTTACCAAATATATTTAATCGATTTTATAAGGCAAGTAATTCTAAAAAAGATAGTATCGGTATAGGATTGTCCCTAGCCAAAGCTATAATAGAAAAACAAAATGGTGAAGTACGAGTAGAAAGTAAAGTTGGAGAGGGAACAAGGTTTATTATTACTTTTCTTAAGATATAAAAGATATTTGCTTTTGGCAAATGTCTTTTTTAAATTAATCTAAAAAACTGGGGGGATTACGAATCCCCCAGTAACGAAATTGGGGTTATTGGGGGATTATCAATCTCTTAGTAACTAAATTGGAGTCATTGGGTGATTGTCAATCTCTTAGTAACTAAATTGGAGTCATTGGGTGATTGTCAATCTCTTAGTAACTAAATTGGAGTCATTGGGGGATTATCAATCTCTTAGTAACTAAACTTAAATTGTCGGAAGACTCTTTGTTAAGTTATTGGAGGACTCCTTGTTAGGTTGTTGGGATCCCTTATTGGGTTGAGGGAATCCCTTATTGGGTTGTTGGGAGCCCTTATTGGGTTGTTGGGGCCCTTATTGGGTTGTTGGGGGATTCGTAATCCCCCAACTTGCATTAAACCAATCTTAAGAAACCTTAAGATTAAAATTCATCTATTTGTAAGATACACAGTCTAAAATATAAAATAAGAAAAAGCCCTAACCTCAAAACTTATTTTGAAAGGATGATAACAATGGAAGTTATAAAAACACAAGATCTATCCAAAATATATGGAACTGGTATAACAAAAGTAGAAGCTTTAAAGGATGTAAATATATCTATAAAAGAAGGAGAATTTGTATCAATAGTAGGTGCCAGTGGTTCTGGTAAGAGTACATTATTACATCTTTTAGGAGGACTTGATAGACCCTCTAATGGTAAAGTCTTTATAGATGATGCTGATATATATAGTCTTAAAGAAAAGAAATTAGCTGTTTTTAGAAGAAGAAAAATAGGGTTTATATTTCAATTTTATAACCTTATACCTGTATTAAATGTAGAAGAAAATATCACTCTACCCCTACTATTAGACCATCAAAAAGTTGATCAAAATCATATTAAAGATATTATGAATATATTAGGTATAGAAGATAGAAAAACCCATCTCCCCAGTGAATTATCTGGAGGTCAACAACAAAGGGTATCAATAGGTAGGGCTTTAGCTTATAAACCATCAATAATATTTGCCGATGAGCCAACGGGAAATCTTGATAGTGAAAGTACAAAGGAAGTTATGGAACTCCTTAGATTATCAGTAAAAAAATATCATCAAACCCTTGTACTAATAACCCACGACCTAGAGATAGCTTCCCAAGCCGATAGAATAATAACACTAAAGGATGGGGAAGTGGTTAAAGACGAGGTGATAAGATGAAACAGTATAGTGATATAACCTTTAAGTATTTAAAAAATCAAAAGAAAAGGACTATTCTTACTATCCTGGGAATTATACTCTCTGTGGCCCTTATTAGCTCAATACCAACTATGTTTTATAGTATGCAAAAAAGTGAAATAAGAAAGGCAAAAGAAACTACTGGAGACTTTCATTTTGCCTATAGTGATGTCGAGCCTAAACTTTTTAATAGACTTAAAAATAACCCAAAGGTTAGTGATATATCCTTTTACGCTGATATAGAAAAAAATATAATCTTTGATAAAAAATATAAACTTTCAATAACTGAATTAAATACAGAAGGTTTTCATATGTTGCCAATTCATATAAGAAAAGGTAGGATTCCTAAGAATAACAATGAAATATTAATAGAAAAATGGGCTCTGGAAAAAATGAAAGACAAACCTAGTATTAATGACAAGGTAACCTTTAGTGTAAATGGTGAAAATAGAGTATACACTATAGTAGGTATATTAGAAAATGATATGGGCTCCCAGTATTCAGGGGAAACAAGGGCATTCTCTTTAAGTGAAAAAATGCCTAGTAATAAAAAAATAAATATATTTTTAAAACTAAAAAATAAAATATCTATAAAAAATAATATAGAAGAGTTTAAGAAAATGCAGGGTGATGGTAAGTTCAGTCCTAATGATAGATTATTAAGACTACTTCTTCAAAGTTCCAATTCTGAAGTAAACAGAGCAATATTTATAGTATGTGGAGTATTACTTGGGCTTGTTATTATAGCCACAATAGCAGTTATTTATAATGCCTTCCATATCTCTGTTATTGAAAGAATTAAACAATTTGGTATCCTCCGTTCCATAGGTTCTACCCCTAAACAAATAAGAAAAATTGTATTTAAAGAAGCCACTTTATTAAGTGTTATAGGTGTTCCTATAGGGATATTATCTGGAATATTTGGATTAAAACTAGTTTTATTTATTGTTAGTAGAGGTGGTGGCTTTTTAATAAAATCCAATGAAGTCGTTATATCACCATATATTGTTATAGGCAGTATACTGTTAGGCTTCGCTTCTGTATATTTATCTGCATATCTTCCAGCAAAAACTGCATCAAAGGTTTCCCCTTTAGATGCCTTAAATAATAGAAGTAGTATAAAAAAAGAGAAGCTTAAAAGAAGAAAGGGTATAATCTCTAGACTTTTAAATATAGAATATGCCATGGCCTATAAAAATATAAGAAGGAATAGAAAAAGATTTAGAATAACAGTATTTTCTATAATGATAAGTGTAATATTATTTATTGTATTTAGTACCTTCACTGGTATGGTAAATCAAGTTAATGGCAAGGGAAATGAAGAGTTGAATATGGATTATAAAATATCAAAAATATATTCTGAAAAAGAAAGTTATAGTTTTACTGAAAAGGACTATAATAGAATAAAAAATATAGACGGAGTAAAAACTGTATACAAAAGATATAATACTACCTATGGTACTGCAATAATTCCATTTGATAAGATTACCAGTTCATATAAAGAAGCCTTCGATACTAATTTAATAGAAGATAATAATAATAAATTCAATTTAACATTTACATCTATAAGAATATATGACGATGAAAAGTTAAATATAGCTAAAGACTATATTAAAGAAGGTTCAATAAATAAAGAAAAACTAAACAAAGAAAATGGAGTTATATTGGTTTTAAATAATAAAATGTATAGTAAAAAGCTAGATAAAACAATGACAACAGATATTGCTAACTTAAAGGTTGGAGATACTTTACCTATTGATATAACTAAACTTTATAGAGGTAAGGAGTATCCTAAAAATAAAATTAATCTTAAAGTAAATGCTATTCTTGAAAGAAGCCCCTTTGAAAATGAATATGTAGAAGGTGGGATAAGAATAATCACAACAGAAAAACTAGGAAAAAAATTAGCAAATACAGTAGATAAAGAGAAATATAAGGAAGATAATGATATAGAATTTGAAGGCATTAATTTACTAGGTTTTGATGTACAAATTAATGAAAAAGCTGATAGGGATCTGATAACTAAAAGTTTAAGAAAATTAGAAGAAGAGGATTCTACAAATAGGGTAGCAGATGTTAAAGCCAGTCTAGAGGAAGAAAAAAGAGCTACCCTTCAAATGATGGTGTTCTTATATGGTTTTATAATAGTTATAGCTCTTATTGGCAGTCTAAATATTATAAATACTGTTAGCACAAATATGATACTAAGAAAACGGGAGTTTTCAACCCTTAAAGCTATTGGAATGCATATGGGACAAATTAATAAAATGGTTATATTAGAAGGACTACTATATGGATTTGTAGGCTCAATATATGGCCTTATAATAGGACTACCAATATCTTATTTATTATATAACCAACTAAGTGGACTTTCTGGATTCCCATGGACTATCCCTTGGGATAATATCTCCATAGCAATGGGAGGCTCTATATTAATAGGATTACTTTCAATAATAATCCCCCTTAGAAGGATTAAAGAAAATAATATTATTGAAAGTATTAGAATGGAAGAATAAACTAAGTTTTAGTTTTAGTCTTAGTTTCAGTTTAAGTTTTAAAAAATAATTTTGCCGTTGGCAAAATTATTTTACTTAGACTTAGACTAAAACTTAAACTAAATATACTAAGTTCCTTTCTTAAGATATCTTTAATTTAGCCTTAAAAAAAACATATAAGTATAAAGCTATCACAGGGGACAAAATAACTCCCGAGATTATCATTGCAAAGGGTATCGATGTTTTTAAAGCTATTAGTCCAATAATAGGACCTCCTATAATTTGTCCCAGGGCATCTAACTGTCCATATGTGGAAATAACTGTAGCCCTTACTTGGGACTTAATATTTTTATTCAATAATACTCCATATATTGGTCCATTTGT
This sequence comes from Dethiothermospora halolimnae, assembly GCF_037577855.1. Taxonomy (NCBI): domain Bacteria; kingdom Bacillati; phylum Bacillota; class Tissierellia; order Tissierellales; family Thermohalobacteraceae; genus Dethiothermospora; species Dethiothermospora halolimnae. The sequence continues at coordinate 16,867 of NZ_JBAKFX010000058.1, forward strand.
TGTTCTAACAATATAGAACGTTAAATACATAGAAAAAGCTAGACTAAAATTTCTTGATAATGCTAAGAGAATAATACTTAATACCATAACTATATTTATTATTAATAGTATCCATACTCTCTTTAATTCTCCTTCTTTATTCATTTTTCTTTTTATATATTCAACGGCTATTATACTTAGTATCATAGCTATTCCATTTATAAGTCCTATCCAAACTATAGGCTTAAGGTTAATGATATCTGGAAAATCTATATTCTTTAAAAAATGGGCTGTCCATAGTCTGTCGAAGCCTTCACTATATAAACCATGCAATAATGATATTCCCAACATTATCATCAAAAGCCATTTACCATTTATAAACTTAATTCCCTGACTAAAGGTGTGTATCATTTGTTTAAAGGAACTTCTATCCTCTTTATCTATAGGCGTAAAATTTGTTTCTTTCATAAAAAACATTAAAAATAAAGCTAATAATACAAAAAATATTCCTCCCATAAGTATAGGCAGATTTACAATCATAGCCCCTATGGTAGTACTTACTATTATTCCCATAAGGGAAAAGAACTGACTAACTTGAGCTCCCTTTAAATATATGGAGTCTAAGTTTTCCTCTCCTACTTCCTCTGCTATCCAAGCCTGATCTGCTCCACTAGTGAATGTATATCCTAAGCCCCACAATAGTTGACTTAGTAAAACAACTATAAATAAAGGTATAGAAGCCTCTATAATAAAAGCAGAACCAATAAGCACTAAACCAATAATTACTGATAACTTTCTACTTTTTATATCTGCCACTATTCCCGTTGGAATTTCAAAAATAAAGCAAGAAGCTTCCAATACTGTTCCAACTAAAACCAACTGGAAAGGATTTAGCTTAACAGTTTCAATATGATATATTTGGTTTACAGTGAATACCAAGGAAAAGAAAAATCCAGTTGCACCTGTATATATTAGATATATTAATGATTGGGAAAATTTATTTGACAAAATTTCCACCTCCTATTTCTTAATTATGGGTATATAAATATCCATTACAGCCCCTATATCACTATGACACCTTTCATCATAGAACTCAAAGTCCGGTTTATTAGGGGCGATTTCATACCCTGAATTTGGAAACCATTCATACAAGATATAGTCCCAGGCCCCTTGTATTATTTTTACAAAGCTTTTTTCTTCTTCTGTTGTAGGTGGTGTAGTAAAAACAGCGTATTTAACCTCTGGTATTTCAGCTATTACCATATTCTTACCTAGATTTTCGCCGCCTTTTGCCTTTACTCCAAGTAAATATCTAAATCTTCCACTTTCCATATTAGGTGGAAAACATATGGCATATTCTCCATGTTCTGATGGTTTAATTTTCTTATATAGTCTCCTTTCCCAATTAGATATATTAAACCTATCCCAAAATGCTGGAATTTCCCTTTCATTTCTTTTACTTTCTAAACTAGTCTCAAAATCATATCCTGCCACCTTAAAGGACTCCTTAGTTACTATCTTAGGTTCCATAATAACACCTGTTTTTATATTGTACTTCTTTAGTAACATTAAATTAATTTTTTTTGGTATATTGCCATTTACCTTTGATATATATTTACTGGGAGAGCATCCATATTCCTTGAGAAATGCTTTACTAAACCCACTATGGGTATTAAACCCATAGTCCATGGCCACATCTATTATACGTTTTTTATTATTAACTAAATCATTAATTCCATGGATCATTCTTCTTCTCCTAATATATTGCATAACTGGCATTCCAACATATGCATTAAACAATCTATAGTAATGATATGTTGAAAATCCTGTTAATTCTCCAAGTTTATCCACAGTTAAATTATCTTTTAAGTTTTCTTCTATATAGTCAATACTATTTTGAATGATCTTTATATAATCCACAATTATAACTCCTTTTATTTTTTCTAACATAATTATATCATCTTAAAGATTTATATCTGTTCCAAACTTGTCAAAATCACCCCTATAATTTATTCCTTTTTTAAGGATATTTTTAATCATATAGTAAATCATATTTATAATAACTAGTATCTAAGGAGGATAACCATGGATAATAAAAATATTAGTTCTTTTACTAATCCTAAATCATACTGGCTTAGTTCCACAGAAGAAACTAACTTTCCCCCTTTAAGGGAAGATATATCTGTTGATGTTGCCATTGTAGGTGGAGGAATGGTAGGTATTACTACTGCTTTTTTGCTTAAAAGAGGAGGCCTTAAAGTTTCCGTATTAGAATCAGATCATATTCTACAAGGTGTTACAGCTCATACCACCGGTAAACTTACCAGTCAACATGGATTAATATATGGTAAAATAAAAAGCCAGCATGGAACTGAAAAAGCTAAACAATATGCAGAAGCCAATGAATCTGCTATTAAATTTATTTCTAATATCATTAACGAAAAACAAATAAACTGTGACTTTTCATCCCAGTCATCCTTTGTATATACCCAAAAGGATAAATACATTGGACAAATTAATAAAGAGGTAGAAATTGCTTCTGCTATGGGTATAAATGCTTCTTATACAGAAACTATTCCTTTGCCCTTTTCTATAAAAGGGGCTGTGGAATTTAAAAATCAAGCCCAATTCCATCCTCTAAAATATTTGCTCTCTTTAGCAGAGGACATCCATGGTGATGGATGTAATATTTTTGAGATGACTCCGGCTGTGGATATGGAAAAAGGGACTATAACTAGGGTTATTACAAAGAATGGGTATAAAGTTACCGCAAAAAAAATTATTATTGCTTCCCATTATCCCTTTTATGATAAAGCCAATCTATATTTTTCTAGGATATATGTTCATCGTTCATATATATTAGCTGCTAAAATAAAAGAAAACTTCCCTGGGGGAATGTACATCAATGCAGAACAGCCTGTCCGTTCACTTCGTTCTATTCCTACAGAAGATGGTGAACTAATAGTATTTGCTGGAGATCATCATAAAACAGGTCAGGGTCCAAATACAATAAATCATTATCAAAACTTAGAGAAGTTTGGTAACAATATATATACTATAGAAAGTATACCCTATTACTGGTCAACCCAAGATTGTATGCCTTTAGATAATCTTCCCCATGTAGGTAATCTATCAGAAAACACTCCTAACATCTATATAGCCACTGGATTTAGAAAATGGGGCATGACAAACTCTACAGCATCGGCTATTATACTTAAAGACTTAATTGTAAATGGCTCTAGTCCTTGGGGCGATGTATATAATCCATCTCGTTTCACACCTATGGCTTCTATTAAAAACTTTATTGTAGAAAATTTTAATGTGGCAGAGCAATTTATTTCAGGAAAAGTATCTAGATTACCTGATGAATTAGATGTACCAGTTGGTGACGGTAAGGTTTTAGAAATAAAGGGTAAAAGAGTAGGAGTTTATAGGGATGAAAATAATAAACTATATTTCGTTGATACAACTTGTCCCCATCTGGGATGTGAGTTAAAGTGGAACTTAGCTGAAAAGTCCTGGGACTGTCCTTGTCATGGTTCTAGATATACATATAAGGGAGAGGTATTAGAAGGTCCAACCACAAAACCATTAAAAAGACTTTATTATAATTAACTGGGGGATTACGAATCCCCCAGTAACAGGGATTACGAATCCTCTAGTAACAGAGATTACTTTATTTTGATAATGTATTCTTTATTTAAAACATCATATTCTAGTTTCTCTAAATCCTTAACTAAAACCAGATCTTCTAGTTTATCATTTTTCCTCAACCAATATATAGGTATCTCTTTATTGTCTTTATATGTTTTATAATTAGAAACTATTAACTTACCTACACTTCCATATCCATTGTTGATAGATGAGGAAGATATACTATTAAAAGATTCTACTGAAGGTATACTAGTGGATCTTCTACTTCCAATTTCTATATCTTTTAATTTTACTAAATATCGTCCATTTACCATATAACCTTGTATATCTTTTGATTTATAGCTAATCTTTTTATCTGAGTTATATACATTTCCAATAACAACATCTGGTAATTTTATATCAACATGTATGGTTGAAGTTTCATTAGCTAGCTTTACTACTTCAGATAAATTTTTATTTATTATTCCTCTACCCTTGGAATAATAAAATGTAGGATATGTTGGGGATGGAGGTAGCGGCATTCCCGATGGAAATGACCCAAAAACAGTAATATTATAAACAAACTTGTAACTTCTATTTTTTACTAAATCCAAATTGAAAATGATATTGTCTTTATCAATATTAATGGTTTTTGTTTCGGTAATCCCTTTATTACTATCCATATCCACTGCACTAACTTTAACCTGTCTGATATCTTCTTTTCCCTTTAATCTAAAAACGTCTCCCTTTAAATCTAAATCCATGGTTACTTTTTCCCTAGACAAAATATTTATATTCATATGATTATATGAACTATTAAAGTTATCTATTTTTTCTAAATATAATGGATCGATACTTGTTGAGCCTTCCATATCATAGGATAGATACTTTTTATTATCCCCATTTATCTCATAACCAACATAATTATAAATATTAGGATCGTTATAACCCATGTTGTTCCAATGGTTCTCAATAGGTATCTCAATTTTATACTCTATAGAATTTTTCCCTTGGGGAATATAATGTTTTTTCCCAGAGTATTTTCTAAGATACCCACCATCAAAGTAATAAAATACAGGAGTTACTTTTATTCCACCATAAGGGGCTATATCACTATTGGGAAGACTAATCTTGCCACTTATAGTTACATTTTCCCTACTTTGTTCCTTTTTAATAGATATACTCTCAACCCTATTATTTAAATCAGATATTTTTACTAAGCTATATCCCCCTATATTATAGGCAGGAATATTATTACCATCTATATATATTTTAATATCTGAATAATAGATTTTTCCACTGGATTTTATTACCCTATTGGTTCCTTTAGTATTCCTATTTCCAAATCCTATATAGAGCTTTGTGGTTCTAGTTTCTGGATTCCATATATGATTATATCCATAGTAGGCTAAATCTTCTGCTACAATATACAATTCATTATTTACAGTATATGTAGGTATATGCTTATTTTTAATGTTAAGATTATAATTATTTGAGCTTACCGATATAGTAACATCTATGTCCGCCTTTTTAAAGGCACCAATTACATCTCCCAATTTATGGTTATCTCCATCTTTATTTATATAACCAAAGGAAGTGACTGTACTAGATAAAACTAATATTAAAGTCAATATAAATATATAAGCATTTCCCTTAAATATTTTCATTATAGCCCTCCTTTAAGTTTAATCTATATTTTTTATAATATACTCCCCACATTTACATTATATAGTATACCCTTTTTTTACAATGTAAGTTACTATATTGTAATTTTTTAAGCTTGTACTAATTTACGTATACAAAGCTGTTATATAGTTATCCCAGTTTTATTCTTCTATCTGCCCCTTAAGATATTGAATCTGTTTTTGTAATATCTCAATTTGAAGCTTTAATTGTTCATTTTGTTTTTTCTTATCTTCTAGTGCCTGTTGTAGTTGCTCTTGTCCATTTACGGTTAATATGGATTGCCCGACAGCTTCAAGAAAATTTCCCAAAGAGTTTTGCTCATTTAAGTCTAAGTTATTTGCTATCCCTATCCCTAGAAGGGATGCTAGTATGGAAAAGGCATTTGGTGGAATATTAGAAAAGGACACAAATAATCCTCCTTTTGTTCTCTTTTATATTTTATTATACTTAGACTTTCTAGAAATTGTGACTATAAAGTAGATATATTTAGGGCACTACTATTTTTAACAGCTAAATGCTATTTATGTTATAATTTATTGGGGTGATTATATGGAAATTTTAAAAAATCATTGGAAAGAGTTATTAAAAGATGAATTTGAAAAGGACTACTACTTAAACCTTAGACAGTTTTTAATTAATGAATATAAAACTAAGGTTATATATCCTAATATGTATGATATCTTTAATGCATTACACTATACAGATTATAATGATGTAAAGGTAGTTATATTAGGTCAAGACCCTTATCATGGTCCTAATCAGGCCCATGGGTTAAGTTTTTCTGTAAAACCAGAGGTTAAAATACCACCTTCCCTTAGAAATATCTATAAAGAACTTCATAATGACTTGGGATGCTATATACCTAATAATGGATACCTAAAAAAATGGGCTGACCAAGGAATAATGCTTTTAAATACAGTATTAACCGTTAGAGCTGGAGATGCAAATTCCCATAGAAATAAAGGATGGGAGCCCTTCACCGATAGAGTAATTAGCTTACTTAATGATAGAGAAGAGCCTATTGTTTTTATACTATGGGGAAGAAATGCCCAATCTAAGTTGAAAATAATAAAAAATCCGAAACATTATATAATAAAATCTACCCATCCAAGTCCTTTGGCTGCCCATAGAGGTTTCTTTGGTAGCAAACCATTTTCTAAAACTAATAAGTTCCTTAAGTCAATAGGCAGGACCCCTATAGATTGGCAGATTGAAAATATATAGTACTTGAAAGCTTTAAAATATAAAGCCACCAGGAAGTAATTTATTTATTGGTGGCTTTATATTTTAAATTTATAAAACTTATTTTCTCAAATTGCAATAATAAATATCACCTTATTTTTATACACTAAAACCTTTTATTTGCCATAGGATTTTATAACTTCTATTACTGTCTCCACTGCTTTATCCATATCTTCCACTGCTATGGCTTCAAATTTACCATGGAAGTTAAATCCACCTGTAAATATATTAGGAGTTGGAAGACCCATAAATGAGAGTCTTGCCCCATCTGTACCTCCCCTTATGGCTTTAACATTCGGCTCTATTCCTACTTTTTCCATGGCATTTACTACAGAATCAACTATATGAATAACTGGAAGTATCTTTTCCTTCATATTATAATAGGAATCCTTTATTTCAACTTCAACAGTATTGTCTCCATATTTGTCATTTATAAAGTTACAAGTTTTCTTAAGAAAATCTTTTTTTCTTTCAAACTTATCTATATCATGATCCCTAATTATATACTCCATTTTTGTCTCTTCTATACTACCTTCAAATACATCAAGTAGATAAAACCCTTCATATCCCTCTGTATATTGGGGATTTTCAAAGACAGGTAATAAAGATTGTAGCTCCATACCTATTAATATAGAATTTTTCATTTTAAGTTTAGCTGAGCCTGGATGTATATTTACACCATGTATCTTTATGGAAGCCGATGCTGCATTAAAGTTTTCATATTCGATTTCTCCTAAAAAGCTACCATCTATGGTGTAGGCAAAATCTGCTCCAAACTTTTCAACATCAAATTTATCTGCTCCCCTTCCTATTTCTTCATCAGGAGTAAAGGCAATCTTAATATCTCCCCTCTTAATATCAGGGTTATTTATAAAATATTCTATAGTTGTGATTATTTCTGCTATTCCAGCCTTATCATCGGCTCCAAGTAAAGTTGTTCCATCTGTTGTTATTAATGTCTTTCCTTTATAATCTTCTAAATATGGAAAGTCCTCTACTTTCATAACTATATCCTTTTCCTTATTTAACACTATATCTTTACCATCATAATCTTTAATTATATTTGGCTTTACATTCTTCCCTGAAAAATCAGGACTTGTATCAAGATGGGCAATAAGCCCTATGGTTGGGGCATCTTTACAATTCCCTTTTAATGTTCCCATAACATAACAATTATCATCCATATGGGCATCCTCTATACCCATTTCTTTTAATTCATCTACTAAAATATTTGCTAAATCAAATTGTATTTCTGTACTAGGTGTACTTTCTGAATCTCCTTTAGACCTTGTATTAATAGATACATACCTTAAAAGTTTTTCATATGCTCTTTCCACTATCAATCACTTCCTTTATATTTTTATAAAAATGCTTGTGCCAATAACATAATGGCAGCAAATCCACCTATCATCCCCATTAATGGCATTATAAATTTTAACCATCTATCATATGTTACATCAACCATTGAAAGGGTAACTAGTATAAGTCCCGTTGGAGTTATAAATGCCATTAATCCTTGACCATATTGATAGGCACTAACTATTACATCCCTTGGAAGTCCAACTGTATCTGCTAAAGGTGCCATTATTGGCATCGATAAAACAGCTAAACCTGATGAAGATGGGATAAAGAATCCTAATACCAAGAACACAAATAACATTAGTATGGCAAATACTCCTCCATTAATTCCTTGGACTAAATCAGTGGCACTATTAAGTATTGTATCAGAAATAAGACCTTTGTCCATTATAAGGTTAACTGACCTCGCAATACCAACTGTAAGGGCCACTCCCATAAGGTCTGCCGCACCTGCAACAAAATGTTTAACAGCTTTCTTTTCTCCCATTCCTGATATAAAACAGATGATAAGTCCCACTGCCAAGAATAGGGATGTCATTTCCATAAACCACCATCCTTGGGATGAAACTCCCCAAATCATAACTCCAAAGGAAAGGGCAAATATAAGTAACATTAACTTACGTCTTAATGTAAACTCAGGAATTTCCTTGTCTTGATTTAAGAATTTCTTTTCTAAATAATTTTTTTGATCATATATTACAGATTTTGATGGATCCTTCTTTACCTTTTCAGCATATTTTACTATATATATAATAGTTATAGTAGTCGCTATTAAAAGACCTATTCCCCTAAATATAATACCATTTGTAAATGATATTCCTGCAGCATTAGATGCTATAACTGAGGAAAAGGGATTTACTGTTGAGAACATTGTACCAACAGATGAACCCATATATAATGCTGCTATACAAACGATGGCATCATATCCTGCCACCATAAATACTGGGACCAGTATGGGGTAAAGAGCTATTGTTTCCTCAGCTAATCCAAAGGTTGTACCCCCTAGGGCAATTAAAAATGTCACTATAATTATAAGTAAAAATTCCTTCCCCTTCGTTATCCTAGATAAACTTGCAAAGCCGGCATCAAAGGCACCACTATTATTTAATATACCTATTATACCCCCAATTATAAATACAAACATAATAATATCTATAGTCTCATAAACACCTTTAATAGGAGCTTGAAGCACATCTACAACTCCCTGGGGTTTACTTTCAAGCTTTTCATAAGTATCTGGAATCGCCACTGGCTTATAGATACTTCCATCTTTAAACTTTGAAATATTAACTTTCACCCCTAATTTATCTAAGGTTTCTTGGGTTCCTTCAAATTTTTCAGTGGAACCATCGGGATGGGTAACGGTAAATTTATCTATTTCCCCATCATACAAAAGTTTAGAATAAGATCCAGCTGGAACCACATGGGTTAATACAGCTGCTAAAATTAAAACGATAAATAATACTGTATAAGCAGTCGGGAAACTTAATTTCTTCTTACTTTTGGTTGCCATTAAAAATTCCTCCTTATTTTATTAATTTTCCCCCTATTCCATCAATACCCAGCAATATTTAAAATATAGGTTTTTATTTTTATCAAAATCTTAAAAAAATAATTTGTTTAATACTACATTTTACCATTTTATTTTGCAGATTATAATAATTAATAGAGGGCCAAAACCTTAAGGTTTTGGCC
>NZ_JBAKFX010000059.1:0-23685 GCF_037577855.1 Dethiothermospora halolimnae
ATGCTCAAGGTTATTCACCGCATTTTTGCTAATTTATCAAAGGTTTTATGAAAATATTACATAAAAAAAGAGCTCTGTGTGTAAGAACACACAAAACTCTTTATTTCTTCTTAACTTAATGACATTGGCCCAAGGGGCCTCTATTATTTATTAAAATTATTATTTCTAGGTCTAAGGGTAACCTCTATTCCACCAAAGGATATATCACAATTTATTATAACGGTCTTATTGCTATCAGTAATATGCTCTTCATTTATTTGTCCCTTAATTCCCCCTGCATCCCTTGATAAAAATTCATATCCTCCAAATAAATATTGTCCTTTAAAGATCACATTTATATCATCGGGGATAATTATATCAATTCCCCCCATTGTAATATTAAAGTTCAAATATGTTTCCCCATCACTTATTTCCGCAGTAGTTAAATCTAAATCAAGTCCTCCCATAAATGTACTATAGGATTTATCTGTTAGCACCCAATTAATGCCCCCTACTCTAGCACTACTAAATGCCACTGTATCTTCGTCTGTTTTATCATGCTTTTTAGATTTATAACTAGAATCATATTCTCTTCTATGATTCTCATTACTTCTATAGCTTCTACTTCCGAAAATAAACTTTATTCCAACTAATATTAGTACTGATGGCCATATGTAGTTCCATATATATGAAATATTTATATTAAATATCTCATAACTATCCTCTAACATACTTCCTCCTCCAAATAGAAGTAATAGTCCAAAGATAATAGAACCAATACCACCTGCTCTAACAAGGGTTTTAATTCCCCAAAATATAAGTATTATTGCAATACCTAATGTAATTAAATCATCAAAATCAAATCTATAAACACCTAAATTGTCTAGAAGAAATAAAACACCAATTAGTATAATAATAGTGCCTAATAAAACCTTCCTTGTTGAACCCTTCATATTTTTTATCCCCCTTTTTTTAGTATATTATATCACATGTTCTAAATTCATACTAAAACCTCACCATCTATGAAGGTTAATCATTCCATATTCTTTTAGCTTCAGGGAACAGTTCAAGGGCTCTATCTAAAACATTAAACTTAAAACCTAAAAATACTCCGTAATTAACTATTGGAATATTATTATTTTTTGCCTTATTTATTCTACTTATCATTTGCTTTCTATTTATCATACATCCTCCACAATGTACTATCATTTTGTACATAGATAAGTCCTCTGGTATAGTTGTACCTGAACTCCATTTGAAGTTTAACTTTTTATTTGATAATTCTTCTAAAAATTTAGGGATTTTATCCCGTCCTATATCCCCTTTCTGTCTATGATGGGTACAGGATTCACTTATTAAAATAGTATCATTATTTTTTAAACTCTTTATAGCCTTTGCACCCTTTACCAGTTCCACTAAATCACCTTTATATCTGGCATATAATATAGAATAACTAGTTAGATATATATCCTTAGGTACTATGTCCCTTATTTTCCCAAAGGCTTGGGAGTCTGTAACTACTATTTTTATTTTATCTCTAAACATATTTATTGTCTCTTTAAGTTCTGTGTCTTGAACAACTATATTTATTCCATTATAATCAAGAACATCTCTTATGGTTTGAACCTGGGGAAGTATTAGCCTCCCCTTAGGTGCTGCTTCATCTATTGGAGTAACATGTACTATTACATCCCATCTATTAACTAAGTCCCCTATTATAGATGGCTCTTCATAATCTATATCCTTCGAGTATTTAGCTATTTTTTCCTTAAGATTCTCTATTCCCTCTTTGGTTTTAGCACTTACCGAAATAAAATTAAGTCCCAGTTCAGCTTCATAATACTTACTATCATTCTCTTTTAAATCTATTTTATTTAATACCCCTATAACAGGTATTCCTTTTGCCTTTATTGTTTTTAATATTTTTTTTTCTGAATCTACATTTTTATCGGTTGCATCAACCACCATTATAGCTAAGTCAGTTTTTTCTAAAACCCCTATGGTCTTTTTTATTCTTAATTTTCCCAGTTCCCCTGTATCATCAATTCCTGCCGTATCTATAACCACTACTGGCCCTAAGGGTAATATTTCCATAGATTTATACACAGGGTCTGTTGTTGTACCCTTAGTTTCACTTACAAGGGCTATTTCTTGATTAGTCATACTATTTATAAGACTTGACTTCCCAGCATTCCTCTTTCCAAACAATCCTATATGAAGCCTATTGGCTCTAGGGGTTTCATTCATAATAATCACCTCTTATTTCTATTTTTCACCCTTTTTCTATATTATATCGGGGAATGAACTCCCCTCTACATAATCATAATTGTCAATTCTCAATTCTCAACTATATTAAGCTATCTTCTATATCATATCCCATATCTTTTATATAGTCATAATTAAGATATTTAGGCATTTTCCTTCCAGCATCTCTGGTTGATTCTATGGCAAAGGACAAGTCAACCATATTCTTATTTGAATATATTTCATAGTTTTCCCTTAGATTAGGTGGAGTACTTATAAGCATTATTGTATTGGCTCCTGCCTTTAGGGCTAATGTCTGTCCCTCTGGATGTAATGATGCTATGGCCGTTGTTGCAGGCAAAAATACATGTTGACAAACTATCCTTGTTATTGCTACTACCTTTAAAGTCATTTCTAACTCTCCACTCTTTTCCCTTTCATAGGGTGTTCCCTTTGCTGGCAAAAATGGCCCAAATCCTATCATATGAATTCCAAAGTCTCTTTGGAATAATATGTCCTGGGCAATATTTTCTAAGGTTTGACCGGGAAGACCTATCATGCCACCAGATCCTACCCTTATACCAGCTTCTTTTATAAGTCTATGATGCTTTACCCTTTCATCATATTTATCATCTGGATGTATTCTTTCAAATAATTCCTTATTGGCAGTTTCAATTTTTAAAAGATAATTATCTACCCCTTCTTTACTAAATAATTTATATTCTTTATGGTCCCTTTCCCCTATACTAAGGGTTATACCCATTCTATATTTTTCTTTTATCTTTCTTACTATTGATAATATTTTTTCAGTTGTATAATAAAGGTCCTCTCCAGATTGAAGTATAACTGTTTTTATCCCTATTTTATATAACTCATCCACTTTTTTTAAGATAGCTTTTTCTTCCATTCTATATCTACTGGTAGTATTACTTTTTCTAACACCACAATAATTACAATCTTTTTTACAATAGTTAGAAAATTCTATGGCGGCCCTTAACTCTATTCTATCTCCCACACATTCTTTTCTTACTATATCTGCCGTCTTAATTAATGAATTATATTCCTTGTCTTTGGCTTTTAAAAGATATACAATATCTTCTTTGCTTAGATCAACTCCTGCTTCAATTTTTTTTATTATATCAATAAACTTTTGTGATAAATTGTCATTATAAATTTCTTTTAAATTGTATTTATACTTTTTACTAAAGGGATATATACCCTCTGTTTTTATTTTATTATAACGAACTATATTTTTTATATCTTGTAGATCTCTTTTATCAAATTTTATTGCAGTGGTACATACTCCTCCAAATCCTTTAGGTGTAGGTATTAAATCATTATCAATATCCTTTTTATCTAATATATCCTTACAAAATAACATTTGAGACTTTGAAGTACATACTAAAATGTAAGGGTCATTTATATTATTTTTTATAAACTTATTTATTATAGACATGTTTTCCCCTTTCTAAAATATATAATTATTTTATCTCAGTTAACGTTTTCCTTATTTATATATACCACTACCATTATAACAATAACTATATATATTTAAATACTTTATTTTTTATAAATTAAATCTTTCCTACTAAAAAAGGAAGGCTAGAACAATTTTGTCCTAGCCTTCCTTTTTAGGTATCTTAACTAATACCTCTATAAAGTCACCCTTATCTTTTTGTTCAAATTCAGCATTTACTCCACTTTCTTTAATAGCATTATATGCATTTTTTAACGTGTTTAAATAAATTTTAAAGTTAATCCTACTTTTAATACTTTGTTTATGTTCAGTTTCTTCTGGCTTAGTTAACTCTTCTAATGTATCTTTAATAAGGTTTTCTGTTTTTTTAACAGTCAAATCATTTTTAATAACCTTATTTAATATATCTAACTGAAGTTCCTCGTCGGGTAGTTTTAATAATGCTCTACCATGTCTTTCCGATAAATTATTTTCAAGTAGTAATTTTTTTACTTCATTAGGTAGCCTTAGTATCCTAAGTTTATTAGCTATGGTAGATTGATTTTTTCCTACCTTTTGAGCCAATTCCTGTTGAGTGAAACCATGATCATTAATAAGGTTATAATATCCTTCCGATTCCTCAATAAAATTTAAATCTTCCCTCTGTAAATTCTCTATAAGTGCCATAACAGCAGAGTCCTGGTCTCTTAGATTGACTATAATAGCTGGAACCTCTTTTAATTTAGCTAACTTAGATGCTCTAAGTCTTCTTTCTCCTGCAACTAACTCAAAACTATCCTGTCCTATATTTCTAACACTTAGTGGCTGTATTATTCCATAAGACTTAATTGATTCCGCCAGTTCCTCTAAAGACCTTTTACTAAAGGTCTTTCTAGGTTGATAAGGATTAGGTTTTATATTGTCAACATTTATATATTTAATATCCTCACTTATATTACTCATCTACATCAATCCTCTCCCCATTAGCTTGTCCCCTTTATCTATTTATATTAATTCTCTAAAAAAGGGTTCCTTCCTGCTAATTAAAGTAAATTTTTTAAACTTTCGTATTACAAAAACTGTTAAAAATATCACTTTTACAACGGATTTTTTTTAGGTTTTCCTGGTTTTCTAGGATATTTTGTCGGAGTTTTTTCTATTTTCTTTATTATTAGTAATTTATGTACTATATCACTAAAAGGAAGATTAACATCTATTTTGTCTTCTAATTTACCACCTAAAGTTGTAATAGCCTTCTTACTAGCTTCTATCTCATCTTCAAGGGCCGGTCCCTTCATTGCTATGAAATATCCCCCCACTTTAACAAAGGGAAGACAATATTCACATAATATATTAAGGGATGCAACAGCTCTAGACACAGCTATATCAAAATTTTCCCTATAGTCTTTATCTTTTCCATAGTCTTCAGCTCTTCCATGTATTGTTCTTATATTATCTAATTGTAAAGTTTCTATAACCTCATCTAAAAAGGTTAATCTTTTCTTTAAGCTATCTAATAGGGTAATATCCAATGTATCATTTATTATTTTCATTGGAATCCCTGGAAAACCTCCTCCAGTTCCAATATCTATTATCCTAATATTATCTTCTATTTTATTCGTTTTAAAAACAGTAAGACTATCTAAAAAATGTTTAATATCAATCTCTCTATCATCATCAATGGCTGTTATATTAATTTTTTTATTCCAACTTTTAAGCAAGGTTTTATAAGACTTAAATTTATCTATTTTTCTATCATTTACATTAATATCAATTTCATTAAACCCCTTTATTAGGGTATCTATATTAGTCATTTTTTTTCACCCCTAGCTTTAAGTCTTCTTTGTTGTTCTAAATATATTAATAATACATTTATATCAGCTGGGGATACCCCAGATATTCTCGATGCTTGACCTACGGAATCTGGTTTTATTTCATTTAACTTTTGCCTTGCCTCTAATCTAAGGCCTTCAATCTTTCCATAATTAAAATCCCTAGAAAGCTTCTTTCCTTCAAGTTTTTTAAATTGTTTTATTTGTTTAAGTTGCTTTTCTATATATCCTTTATATTTTATTTGTATTTCAACCTGCATCCTAATTTCTTTATTAAGCTTCGGTCTATCACTATCCAGTTCCTTTAAATTTTCATAGCTAAGTTCTGGTCTTTTTATTAAGTCATATAGACTTAGAGGTTTTTTAAGTTTAGCACTTTTTAACCCTTCCAAAAAATCATTAACTTCGTTGGTTGGAGTTACTTTAAGTTCTTTAAGTCTAGCTATTTCCTTTTCTATAGCTTCCTTTTTTTGTTTCATTTTGTTATATCTCTCTTCCGTTGCAAGACCAACCCTATACCCTATTTCTGTAAGCCTTAAATCAGCATTATCTTGTCTTAATGTTAATCTATATTCTGCTCTTGATGTCATCATTCTATAGGGTTCATTAGTTCCCTTAGTTACTAAATCATCTATTAAAACACCTATATATGCTTGGGATCTATCAAGTATTAAAGGTTCCTCTCCCTTTAACTTAAGTACAGCATTTATACCTGCCATTAATCCTTGACAAGCGGCCTCTTCATATCCTGAAGTTCCATTTATTTGTCCTGCGAAAAATAGATTTTTAATATCTTTATATTCTAAGCTCCTTGACATCTTAGTTGGGTCTATACAGTCATATTCTATAGCATAAGCAGTCCTCATCATTTTTACATTTTCAAGTCCAGGAACAGTTTTAAGCATTTTTATTTGTATTTCCTCAGGAAGGGTAGTTGACATTCCTTGAACATACATTTCCTTTGTGTCTAGCCCCTCTGGTTCAATAAATATTTGGTGTCTATTTTTATCTGCAAATCTTACAACCTTATCCTCTATGGATGGACAATATCTTGGTCCAACACTTTCCATTTCTCCCCTATACATGGGAGATCTCTCTAGGTTTTCGGATATTATCTTGTGGGTTTCTAAGTTTGTATATGTTAAATAGCAAGGTTCTTGGTCCTTTTCTATATTATTATTTAAGAATGAAAATGGAACTATTTCATCATCCCCTGGCTGTATTTCCATTTTTTTAAAATCTACACTATCCCTATGAATCCTTGCAGGGGTCCCAGTTTTAAATCTTCTCATCTCTATACCATATCCCTTTAACGATTCTGATAATCTATTAGCGGGAAATAATCCATTTGGTCCACCTTCATAATTAACTTCCCCTATAAATATTCTTCCTTTTAAATATGTTCCTGTGGCCATTATTATTACATGGGCATCATATCTTGCTCCGGTCCTTGTTATAACTCCTTCTACTTTTCCATTATTGACTATAAGTTTAGTTACTTCTCCCTGTATTAAATCTAAATTTTCTTGATCTTCTATTACCTTTTTCATTCCAGTTTGATATTTTTGCTTGTCAGCTTGAGCTCTTAAGGAATGTACAGCTGGCCCCTTTGATGTATTTAACATCCTACTTTGTATAAAATGCCTATCTATATTTTTCCCCATTTCTCCACCTAGGGCATCTATTTCCCTAACTAAATGACCCTTACCAGTTCCACCTATTGCCGGATTACATGGCATTAAAGCTATGGCATCTAAACTGGTTGTTAATACAAGGGTTTTTTTTCCCATTCTTGCAGTTGCTAAACAAGCTTCGCATCCAGCATGGCCTGCACCTACAACTATCACATCATATTTTCCTCCATAGTATTCCATAAAGGATTCCTCCCTTAGTTATAATTATTTTCCGATACAAAAGTCTTTAAATATCTTTTCTATAATATCTTCTCCCACTGTATCTCCTGTTATCTCACCTAAGTTCTCCCAACAATTCTTAATATCTACTTCAAATAAATCTATTGGAAGTCCAGCTTTTATAGCTTCTATTGCATCTTCAATATCTTTCTTTGCCTTAAGTAATTGATTTCTATGTCTAACATTATTTACTATAATATTATCATTTATCTTAACCTCACCGGTAAAAAACATATCCTTTAATGTATCTTCTAGTATGTCTACTCCATCGCCCTTTATAACAGATGTATTTATTATCTTTTTATCTGGAATATGTTTTGATATATCTTTTTTATCTATTTTATTATCTAAATCAGTTTTATTAAGAAGTATAATAGATTTCTTATTCTCAATTAACTTTATTATCTCTAAGTCCTCATCTGATAATTCTCTAGATGCATCAAAAACAGTTATAGTTAAATCAGACATATTGATAAGTTCCTTTGCCCTATCTACCCCGATCTTTTCAACAACATCATTGGTTTCCCTTATACCAGCGGTATCTATTATCTTTAGAGGTATACCTTTTATGTTTATATATTCCTCTATTACATCCCTTGTTGTTCCTGGGACATCGGTAACTATAGCCCTATTTTCCCTTAATAATGCATTCATAAGGGATGATTTCCCAACATTTGGTTTTCCTAATATAACTGTCTTAAGACCTTCTTTTAAAATTCTACCTGTATAAACTGTATCTAATAACCCATCTATTTCTTGATAAACTTCCTTACCACCATCCATAAGTTTTCTATATGTGGAGTCCTCTACATCATGTTCGGGAAAGTCTATAGAAGCCTCTATTTGAGCCAACATTGATAATAATTTCTCCCTTAAATCCTTAACTTTTTTTGACAGACTTCCTTCCAGTTGATTTAATGAAACATCAAAACCACTATCTGTTTTTGCACTAATTAGATCCATAACAGCTTCTGCCTGGGCTAAATCTATTCTTCCATTTAAAAAAGCCCTCTTTGTAAACTCACCTGCTTCTGCCATTCTTGCTCCATTTTCAAGAACCAATTCTAATATTCTTCGTACCGGTACTATTCCACCATGACAATTTATTTCAACTACATCTTCCTTAGTATATGTATTTGGTCCCTTCATATATACAATAAGCACTTCATCTATTATCTTCTTATCCTTTGGATTTATTATATGGCCATACACTAGTTTTCTTTCCTCTTCCTTCGTTAAACTACTTATTCTTTCACTTTTAAAGATTTTATCAGATATATCTAATGCCCTATCACCGCTTATCCTAACTATCCCTATACCTGCTTCTCCAGGGGCAGTGGCTATTGCTGCAATTGTATCAAAATCCATTTAAATCACTCCATTATTTTCACTTATCTATTTTTTAAGACTATACTACTTATTATACCAAAAAAAACGATATACATAACATAAACCCAGTATAATTACTGGGTTTTATTGAAACTTCTCTTTAATTCAATAACAACTTTTCTATAGGGCTCTTCACCTTCGCTATGGGTTTCTATGGCTCTATCTTTTTGAAGAGTTGAATGTATTATCCTTCTTTCATAAGGATTCATAGGTTCAAGTTTTATTTTTCGTTTTGTAGATTTAGCTTTAGCAGCCATTTTTTTTGCAAGTCTTATTAAAGTTTGTTCCCTTTTTTGTCTATAGTTTTCAGCATCTAGTACAATTCTAATATATTTCTCTCTATCCCTATTTACCGCTAAACTTGTTAAGTACTGAATAGAATCTAATGTATTACCCCTTTTTCCAATAATTATTCCCATATCTGAGCTATCTACACCTTGTAAATCAATGTTTAAAGTATTTTTCTTTCTAGTTATATCTATGTCAGCTTCAACACCTATTTTACTCAATACTTTTTTTAAAAATTCATTGGAAATATCAACGGGATCATTAGTTACATCTACTTTAACTTTAGCATCTTTAGCCCCTATAAGTCCTAAAAAACCTTTACTAGGTTCAGTAATAACCTCTATTGTGGTATCTTCCCTTCTAGCATCTAACTCTTCTAATGCCTCTTTTATTGCCCCCTCAACAGTCTTTGATACTTTCACTACAGACTTCATTTAATTTGACTCCTCCTTAATCTTACCAATAGATCTATTTGTCAAGTATTGTTGTGCTATTGTAAATATATTTCCTACTACCCAATAAATAACAAGTCCTACTGGCATTGATAATCCGAAGAAAAAAATCATAATTGGCATAATTTTAGTCATAGTATTTTGGGAAGCTTGTGCTGGATTATCAGAATTTCCAGTTGGGGTATTTAAAGCCATCATCTTACTCTGAACATAAGTTAACAATGCCGCTAATATAGCCATTATAGGTAAAGCTTGACCTATAAAAGGTATATTAATTCCTATATTTAAACCATTTATAACTCCTTCGGCAATTTCATTGGTTTTATCGCCTATAGCATTTGCAGCATAACCAATGTCCTTTATCCAAAGAAAAGCCTTATTTGTTATGGTTTCATAAACTGATACATATTTCTCTGGGTTCCTAAGTACCCTAAAAAATCCAATAAGTATGGGAAACTGTATTAATAGTGGTAAACATGAACCAAAGGGATTTACATTATGCTCTTTGTATAATTCCATGGTCTTCACATTTAATGTTTGCGGGTCTTTTTTATATTTTTCTTGAAGTTCTTTTATTTTGGGCTGTATCTTTTGCATTTCTTTCATTGATTTAGTTTGTTTTAAATTTAATGGTAATATTATTAACTTAAACAATACGGTTGTTATTATAACCGCCATTGCATAGGCCGATAAGCCCCCAAAATCAAGTCCCATTCCATCTACCAATTTATAAACCAAATTAAGCAAAGCTCCCAAAGGTTTTGCAAAAATGTCTATCATTTACTAACCCCCTTGCTATTTTAACGGATCATATCCTCCAGGGTTAAAGGGATTACATCTTAGTATCCTTTTAATTCCCATCAGTCCACCTTTTATTATTCCATATTTAGACACAGCACTAATAAAATATTGTGAACAACTGGGATAAAACCTACATGTTCTTCTTCCCTTCATTGGAGAAATAAATTTTTGATATAATTTAATTAAGATTATTACTAATTTTTTCACAATTATTCACCTTTTCATCAATAACCCAGATATTTTACCCAAGTGTATAAGGGCACTTTCTATTTGCTTATAAGTGGCATCCTTAGCTCTAACCCTAGATAAATAAATTATATCATATCCTTGTTTTATTCTATCATCATTATTTCTATAGCTCTCTTTTATTCTTCTTTTCACCTTATTTCTGACAACCGCTTTTCCAATCTTTTTTGATACCGAAAAGCCAACCCTATTAAAACCATAATTATTTTTTTTAAAAAACATAACTAAGTATTTATTGGCAAATGACTTTCTGTTGTTATATACATTTCTAAAATCATTATTACTTCTAAGTTTTCGCTTTTTATCCATATATATTCCCCTTAAAAAGTCTTAAATTGAATAAAAAGGCCACATTATGCGGCCTTATGCTGATAGTTTTTTTCTGCCTTTTTTTCTACGTCTTTTTAATATATTTCTTCCTGACTTAGTTTTCATTCTTTTTCTAAATCCATGTTCCTTTTTTCTTTGTCTTTTTTTAGGCTGATATGTTCTTTTACTCATTCTGAAACACCCCCTTCAACTGTACCATATATATCGAAATAACATCGACTTTATTATCTCCAAAAAGTAGACACTACTATTGATTATATTCATATGTATAAGCTATGTCAAGGACTTATATAGAAAACAGTAATGTTAATAATATTTTCAACAACCTGTTATATCTGTGGATATGTTGTTAATAATGTTGATAAATATCAATATTTTTGGTATTATTAAGTCTACATGTGGATTATTTATCAACATTATCACCATTTATGCACAACCTGTGGATAAATCTGTGTATAAGTTTTATTTTTTGTTAACTTTTTTTATAATCTATTGAAAAATAGCCACTTCTTTTCCACATATTGTTTATACTTAAGTTGTTAATACTTTTGATAACTCAATAATATTATATTAAAAATATTATTAACAAACATTTTATCCACATTTTTTATATTGTCCTTGTGAAAAAAATAATATACATTTATTATAACGGATATCTTATTTTTTGTGGATAAGTCTGTGTATAAAATATTTTAAAAAGTTTATTTTTATAAATATTTGACTATAATTTAAAATAGATGGGAGGTTAAAAAATGAATCTAAACCTGGACGAAGTTTGGCAAAACTCACTAAATCTTATAAAGTCAGAGCTTACCGAA
The DNA here is from genome assembly GCF_037577855.1 of Dethiothermospora halolimnae. Classification (NCBI taxonomy): domain Bacteria; kingdom Bacillati; phylum Bacillota; class Tissierellia; order Tissierellales; family Thermohalobacteraceae; genus Dethiothermospora; species Dethiothermospora halolimnae. The sequence continues at coordinate 11,749 of NZ_JBAKFX010000059.1, forward strand.
GTTAGTTTCAACACTTGGTTAAAAACAATAGAGCCAGTCTCTATAAAAAATAATATTATTTATTTAGCTGCTCCAAATGAATTTACCAAAGGTATTTTAGAGGCTAGATATTTAACCCTTATAAAGAATGCTATTAAGCAAATAACTAATAATGACTTTGATATAAACTTTACTATACCTGGGGAAGAAGTTTCTAACAAAGTTGGACAACCAGCAAAGGAAAATAATCAAGCCCCAGAAAATACAATATCAAGATCTCAACTTAATCCCAAATATACATTTGATACTTTTGTTATTGGTAATAGTAATAGATTCGCCCATGCAGCATCCTTAGCAGTAGCCGAAGCTCCTGCCAAAGCATATAATCCTCTATTCATTTATGGAGGTGTTGGTCTTGGGAAAACCCACTTAATGCATGCTATAGGTCACTATATATTAAATCAAAATCCCAATGCCAATGTAGTATATGTTTCTTCTGAGAAGTTTACAAATCAACTAATAAACTCCATTAGAGACGACCGTAACGTTGAATTTAGAAATAGATACCGTAATGTAGATGTTCTTCTTATAGATGATATACAGTTTATAGCTGGAAAGGAAAGAACACAAGAAGAGTTTTTCCATACCTTTAATGCATTACATGAAGCTAATAAACAAATTATAATATCAAGTGATAGACCACCTAAAGAAATACCAACTCTAGAAGATAGATTGAGATCTAGATTTGAATGGGGACTTATAGCCGATATACAACCACCAGATTTGGAAACAAGAATAGCAATTTTAAGAAAAAAAGCAAATGTAGAAAATATAGATATTCCAAACGATGTGACATTACACATTGCTACTAAAATTCAATCCAATATAAGGGAGTTGGAAGGTGCACTTATAAGAATAGTTGCCTATTCTTCCCTTACTAATAAAGATATAACAGTAGATTTAGCTACGGAGGCATTAAAGGACATAATATCCAACAATAAACCAAAGGAAGTAACAGCAAAACTAATAAAAGAAGTAGTATCAAATAATTTAAATGTTAAATTAGAAGATTTAGTATCTAAGAAAAGGACCCGCTCTATAGCTTATCCTAGACAAATAGCAATGTATATTTGTAGAGAACTAACTGACTTATCATTACCAAAAATAGGAGATGAATTTGGAGGTAGGGATCATACAACGGTTATACATGCCTATGAAAAAGTATCTACAAATATAAAAAAGGATCCGGAATTTAAAGAAAAAGTAGAAAATTTAATCAAAGAAATAAAAGGAGAATGATAAACATCATCTGTTAATAACTTGTGAATTATTTGTTACTAAATAATCCAATAATTTATTAGCTGTTAATATGTGTATAACTTACCCCCATTTATAAACATGTTATTAACATGCTTTATCCATTATCAATTCAAGTCTTTAATTAGTTATCCACATATCAACAGGCCCTATTACTATTACTACTAAGTTAAGTTATAAATATTACAAATTTTATCTAAGGGAGGTTATCCACAATTGAAAATAAAAATAGATCAAAAACAATTATCTAAATGCATAGGTATTGTGCAAAAAGCTATCTCAACTAAAACAACATTACCTATTTTAGAAGGTATATTGATAGAAACTATAGATAATAGATTGAAAATAACGGCAACAGATCTAGAGTTAGGTATAGAATCATATATTGACTGTGAGGTAATAGAAGAAGGATCCTTTGTAGTAACAGCTAAAATATTTGGAGACATTATAAGAAAACTTCCAAATGAAACTGTGGATATAGAAGTAAAGGAAAACTATAATATAGAAATTAACTGTGGACATTCTAAGTTTAATTTGATAGGTCAACCCTCAGAGGAATATCCTCAGTTACCTAAAATATCCGATGAAGTATCATTTGATATACCCCAGGATTTGTTAAAAATAATGATAAAGCAAACTATATTTGCAACAGCTCAAGATGAAACTAGACCTATTTTGACTGGAGCACTTTTAGAAATATCAAATAATAGTGCAACCTTAGTTGCGTTAGATGGTTATAGATTAGCAGTAAAGAAAGTCTCTATTAACTGTAATGAAGATATAAAGGTTGTTATACCTGGAAAGTCATTAAATGAGTTAAGTAAAATACTAGAAGATGATGAAAATGACATTAATATCAAATTTACAAAGGGGCATATAATATTTAATTTAGGAGATACTGTTATATCATCAAGACTTTTAGAAGGTCAATTTTTAAATTATAAAGATATAATAAGAAATGAATATAATTCTAAAGTAGTAGTAAATACAAATGATATAAAACAAAGTATAGAGAGAGCCTCTTTGTTGGTTAAAGAAGGTAAAAATAATCTTATAAAATTCAGTGTATCAGATGATAAGATGTTAATAACCTCTAATTCTGAAATCGGTAATGTTCATGAAGAAGTTCCTATAAAATTAGAGGGAAATGATGTGGAAATAGCCTTTAACTCAAAATATATCCTAGATGGAATAAGGGTTATAGATAGTAAAGAGATAATTATGAATTTTGTAAGTGATATAAATCCTTGTATAATAAACCCTACAGAAGACAATAAATATACCTACTTGATACTACCAGTAAGACTACCAGGAAGTAACTAAGACACCTAAGATTTACTAGGTGTCTTTAATTCTTATATAATTTGTTATAATAATATATTGATAAATAGGTAATTAAAAAGGAGTGATATTTTGAAGGAAATAAATATAGACACTGAATACATTAAACTTGATCAATTTATTAAATACATTGGAATAGCTCAAACCGGAGGCCATAGTAAAATGCTGATAAAAAATGGACAAATAAAAGTTAATAATGAAATATGTTTTCAAAGAGGTAAGAAGATAAAAAAAGGGGATATGATAGAGATTTTAGACGATGAAACCTTTATTGTAAAGTAATAATATGCTATTTCATATAAAAATGTTATAATAGGAAAAGCGATGAAATTTAAATAAGGAGTGCGTTATGTGTACGTAGATAGCATAAAGCTGATAAATTACAGAAATTATAAAGGTTTAAAAGTAAAGTTAAATCCAAATTTAAATTTATTTTTAGGAGACAATGCTCAAGGCAAAACTAATTTATTGGAGGCAATATATATATGCTCCATGGGAAAATCTTATAGAACAGGTAGAGATAAGGATTTAATTGATATAAAAAAAGATAAGGCATATGTTGGGGTTTATGTAAACAAAAAGGATATAGATAAGAGAATAGAAATTAAACTAGAACGGGATAAACCTAAAAGAGCTAGAATAAATAAAATTGAAATTGATAAAATATCAGAATTGTACGGTCAGTTAAATGTTGTTATATTTTCTCCTGAGGATTTAAAATTAATAAAAGAAGGACCAAGCCAAAGAAGAAACTTTTTAAATGATGAAATTTCACAAATAAGGCCAAATTACAGATATAATCTTTCAAAATATAATAAAATAATAAATCAAAGAAATAACCTTTTAAAAATGGCCCAATATGACAAAAATAAAATAGAGACAATAGATGTTTTTGATATGCAACTAGTTGATATAGCAGCAAAAATATTGACAAGTAGAATTGACTTTTTAAAAAAGCTATCAAAAATATCTAAAATAATTCATAAAAGTATAACAGCAGGGATAGAAAAAATTGATTTAGAATATGTTTCATCCTTTCAGTTAAATTGTTATGAAGAGGAAAAAATAAAAAATTCATATTATAATGTTTTAAAGAAAAACTTAAATGCCGATATAGAAAAAGGAAGGACTGAATTTGGGCCCCATAGAGACGACATTAAGATAGATGTAAATAACATAGACATAAGAACCTTTGGTTCTCAAGGTCAGCAAAGAACCGCTGCTTTATCTTTAAAACTGGCTGAAGTTGAACTTATAAAAGAAGAAATGGGAGAATATCCAGTTTTACTTTTAGATGACGTGTTATCAGAACTAGATCATACTAGACGTAAATATTTAATAAAAACATTTAAAGATATACAAACAATAATTACATCAACTGATAACATAGAGTTAGAAGAAATATCAAAAAAAAGTAAGAGTGTTTTTTATATAAAAAGAGGAAATATTTCTCTTTTAAAGGAGGAATAAAATGTTTTTGCATTTAGGAAAAGATGTAGTTATACCTATAAAGGATATAATAGCAATAATAGATGCCAAGACTGCAATGGAATCTGATGATACCTTAAGTTTTATAAAGATAGCTGAAGAAGAAGGTTTTATAAAGGTAATATCCGAAAAAGGAATTAAATCCTATATAATTACAGAAAAAACACAAAAAGATAAAACTAATGGTGGAGAAATAAGAACTAGTGTAATATATGGTACTAATATATCTTCAAGCACATTATATAAAAGAACTAACTTTATAGATAGTATGATTAAATGTCAATAATAAAATACAAATAAAAAAGCTAAATAGATTGGAGGACATTAGATGGCTGAAAATGAACAAAATAGAAGTTATGGTGTTGAGCAAATACAGGTTTTAGAAGGCTTAGAACCTGTAAGAAAAAGGCCTGGAATGTATATAGGAAGTACTGGACCAAGGGGTTTACATCACTTAGTTCAAGAAATAGTGGATAATAGTATAGATGAAGCCTTAGCTGGTGTATGTGACACAATAGAAGTAATAATAAATGAAGACAACTCAGTTACAGTAACAGACAATGGAAGTGGTATTCCCGTGGAAACCCATCCTAAAACAGGAAAATCAACTGTTGAAACTGTACTCACAGTTCTTCATGCTGGAGGTAAGTTTGATAATAATGCATATAAAGTATCTGGAGGTCTCCATGGAGTAGGGATTTCAGTGGTAAATGCCCTTTCTCAGTGGCTTGAGGCTACGGTTAAAAGAAATGGCAAAATATATAAACAAAGGTACGAAAGAGGAGTAGCTAAAACAAATTTAGATATAGTTGGGGATTCAAAGGAAACAGGAACAAACATAACCTTTAAGCCCGATGATACTATATTTGAAGATACGGATTTTAAATATGAAACATTATCCCATAGACTAAAGGAATTGGCATTTCTAAATAAAGGTATAAAGATAATAATAGAGGATAAAAGACAAAATAAAAAAGAAACATATCACTATGAAGGTGGTATAAAAACCTTTGTTGAACATATAAACAAAAATAAAACCTCAATACACAAGAATATATTATATTATGAAGGGGAAAAGGATGATTGTATGGTTGAACTTGCCCTTCAATATACAGATGCCTATAGTGAAAATATATTTACATTTACTAACAATATAAACACCCATAGTGGTGGAACCCATTTAAGTGGATTTAAAAGTGCATTGACAAGGGTAGTGAATGATTATGCAAGAAGAAATAATATATTAAAGGAAAAGGACTCAAACCTTTCGGGAGAAGATATAAGGGAAGGGGTTACTGCTGTATTATCAATAAAAATACCAGATCCCCAATTTGAAGGACAAACTAAAGCTAAATTAGGTAATAGTGAAGTTAGAGGTGTAGTTGAGAGTTTGGTTTCTGAGGCTATAGATGCTTTCTTAGAAGAAAATCCAAGGGATTCTAAGTCAATAATAGATAAGGCATTAAAATCAGCTAGAGCTAGAGAAGCTGCAAGAAAGGCAAGGGAGTTAACAAGAAGAAAGAGTGTACTTGAGAACTCAGCTCTTCCTGGGAAATTAGCCGATTGTTCTGAGAAAGATCCTTCAAAATCCGAAATATATATAGTTGAGGGAGATTCTGCCGGAGGTTCAGCAAAGCAGGGTAGGGATAGAAATACTCAAGCTATTTTACCATTAAAAGGTAAGATAATGAATGTAGAAAAAGCAAGATTAGATAAGATACTTAACTTTGCTGAAATAAAGGCCATGATAACAGCCTTTGGTTGTGGTATTGGAGATGAATTTGATATAGAGAAACTTAGATACGATAAAATAGTTATAATGACCGATGCCGATGTGGACGGTGCCCACATCAGAACCCTTTTATTAACATTTTTCTTTAGATATATGAGGCCCCTTGTTGATAATGGTCATATTTATATAGCTCAGCCTCCTTTATATAAAGTTAAGAAGGGTAGGAAAGAGTTATATGCATATACAGATAGAGAACTTCAACGAATATTAAATGAAATAGGAAAACAGGGAACATCACTACAAAGATACAAAGGTCTTGGTGAGATGAATCCAGAACAGCTTTGGGAAACCACAATGGACCCTGAAAGTAGAATGATGTTACAGGTATCATCAGAGGATGCGGTTGCAGCCGATGAAATATTCACTACTCTTATGGGAGACAAGGTTAAACCTAGAAGAGAATTTATAGAAAATAATGCCCAATATGTTAAGAATCTTGATATATAGAGGGAAGGAGGATACCAATGAATAACGATGAATCTCAAGTTATACCAGTTAATATAGAAGAGGAAATGAAAAAATCCTATTTAGATTATGCCATGAGTGTAATAGTAAGTAGAGCTTTACCAGATGTAAAAGACGGATTAAAGCCAGTACATAGACGTATACTTTATGCTATGAGTGGTTTAAATTTGACTCCAGACAAACCCCATAGAAAATCTGCCCGTATAGTAGGGGACGTTTTAGGTAAGTATCACCCCCATGGCGATAGTGCAGTATATGATGCAATGGTTAGACTTGCTCAAAATTTTTCAACAAGATATCCCCTTGTGGATGGTCATGGTAACTTTGGTTCCATAGATGGTGATAGCGCAGCAGCTATGCGTTATACAGAGGCAAGAATGAACAAGATAACAACGGAAATGCTTACTGATATAAACAAAAATACTGTGGATTATAGACCAAACTTTGATGAAACAATGGAAGAGCCTGTGGCTTTACCAAGTAGATTTCCTAATCTTTTAGTAAATGGAACCTCAGGGATAGCCGTTGGTATGGCAACATCAATCCCTCCTCATAATCTAGGGGAAGTTATAGATGGAACAATAGCTATGATAGATAATCCAGAGGTAACGGTAGAAGATATAATGGAACATATAAAGGGACCTGACTTTCCAACCGGTGCTATGATAATGGGTAAAAATGCTATTAAAACTGCATATAAAACTGGACGGGGTAAGATAAGGGTTAGAGCAAAAACTACTATAGAACAAATGACAAAAAACAAAAATAGAATAGTAGTAAATGAGATACCATACCAAGTAAATAAGGCTAGATTAATAGAAAAAATAGCTAAGTTAGTAAGGGATAAAAAGGTGGAAGGAATATCTGACCTTAGGGATGAATCCGATAGAAATGGTATGAGAATAGTAATTGAACTTAAAAGGGATGCAAATCCTAATGTTGTATTAAACAATCTATATAAACATACTCAACTTCAAGACACATTTAGTATGATAATGATTGCTTTAGTAGATGGGCAACCTAAATTATTGAATTTAAGACAAATAATAAGACATTATTTAAACCATCAGAAAGATGTTATAGTAAGAAGAACTCAATATGACTTAGATAAGGCAGAGGCTAGAGCCCATATACTTGAAGGTCTAAAAATAGCATTAGACAATATAGACCAAGTAATAAGCTTGATTAGATCATCTAAAACTGCAAATGATGCAAAAGAAGGTTTAATGAATAAATTTGGTTTAAGTGAAAAGCAAGCCCAAGCAATTTTGGATATGAGACTTCAAAAACTAACAGGTTTAGAGAGGGATAAAATCCAAGAAGAGTATGAAGGTTTAATAAAAGAAATTAATAGGTATAAAGAGATACTAGCCAGTGAAGAATTAATATATAACATAATAAAAGAAGAGCTACTGGTAATAAAAGAAAAATACAATGATGAAAGAAGAACAGAGATAAGACATTCAGCAGAAGAAATAAATATAGCAGATATGATAGAGGAAGAAAATGTTGCTATTACGTTAACTAGGTTTGGCTATGTAAAGAGACTTCCTGAAAGCACCTATAAAATTCAACGTAGGGGAGGAAAGGGAATATCTGCTTTAACCACAAGGGAAGAGGACTTTGTTGAACATTTATTTATCACATCTACCCATGATAACTTAATGTTCTTTACAAATGAAGGTAGGGTTTATACCCTTAAGGCTTATGAAATACCAGAGGCTAGAAGACAGGCTAAGGGTACGGCTATAGTTAATTTATTAATGTTAAACCCAAATGAAAAAATAACGGCAGTAATACCTATTAGAGATTTTAATGAAAGTGATTACCTTGTATTTACAACTCAAAATGGTATAATAAAGAAAACTACCCTTGATAGCTTCTCAAATATAAGAAAAAATGGACTACTGGCAATAAAACTTAAAGATAATGATGAACTTATAGATGTAAAAAGAACCAATGGAGAAAAGGATATTATAGTAGTAACATCTAAAGGAATGTCCATAAGATTTAATGAAGATGATGTAAGGGATATGGGTAGAACAGCGATGGGAGTTAAAGCTATAAAGCTTAACAAAGATGATAAAGTAGTTGCAATGGATTTGGTTGAAGATGATAAGGATTTATTGGTTATAAGTGAAAATGGTCAAGGAAAAAGAACATCATTAAAAGAGTATAGAACTCAAACTAGAGGTGGAAAAGGTATAAAAACCTATAGTGTACAAGACAGAACGGGAGATCTTGTGGGAGCTAAAGTTATTGACGAAAAAGATGAAATAATGATACTAAGTTTTTCTGGAATAGTTATTAGATTAAAAGTTTCAGGTATATCAAAAATGGGTAGGTATACTCAAGGAGTGCAATTAATGAGAATAGAAAAGGATAATAGAGTAGTTTCAATAGCCAAGGTAATACCTGAAGAAGATTAATATGTAATAAACATATGTATGTTTAATAAGTATAATATATGACCTATAAAAAGGGACTTAAATCTAAGTCTCTTTTTAATTTCATTAACAAATACGCTCGATGTAATTAACGGAATATTTAGTAAATTGAACAAAAATAATAAGGAGGTTTTTTATTTAGTGGAAATTATTGACTTAACTTTAAATAAGGATAATAAAGCTACGATACATGGGAGTGTTTATAGTCTTCAGTATGAAATTAAAGAAGAAGACTACTATTTAAAACTTATAATAGATTATTATAATAAAAGACTTAAAATACTTAATTATGGGGGAAAAAATTATAGGGGAATGGCAAAACGGATAGACTATATAGCTAAAGAAAATAATTTCGACAAGGTATTTATAAAGGCTACATCAAAGGATTGGGAAGAGTTTATGTCCTATGGGTATATATTAGAAGGTATATTTAAATATTACTATAATGGAGATCATGGTTACTGCTTATCTAAATTTTACAGTAGTAAAAGAAGAGATAGTGATACTATAGAGAAGGAAAATGAAATAATAGAGACAATTAATGATTATAAACCAAAGGACATTGATATAAAATTAGAAGAGGAGTATAGTGTATCAATTGCAAATAGAGAGGATATACAGAATATAACAAAACTATATGATTCAGTTTTTAAGACTTATCCTATTCCCCTTAATAATGGAGACTATGTAAACACATTAATGGAGAATGATGTAATATTTATATATATCAAACACAAAGATAAAATAGTTAGTTGTGCATCTGCTGATATAGACTATCTACACAAAAATGCTGAAATGACCGATTGCGCAACGAATCCTAAATATAGAAAAAAGGGACTTATGAGTGTGATTATTGATAAGTTAGAAGAAGAAATGAGAAAAAGAGATATAAACTCGTTATATTCCATAGCTAGGGCAGTGTCCTTTGGAATGAATAAGGTATTTAAAAAACATGGCTACTCATATACAGGGAGACTTATTAATAACTGTAATATATGTGGAAACTTTGAAGATATGAATCTGTGGGTAAAGAAATTATAAATGAAATTAACAGGTTTACATTAATTTTTAAATATTATAAGATATAGAAAAGAGATAAAATATATTATAAAATAATGATTAAAAAAAGGAGGCAGTATTATGGCTTTACAAATATTAAAAGAAGAGAACAATGATGTGATCATAATAAAGCCAGTTGGGGAAGTAGATATTTATACGTCACCGGATTTAAAAGAAACATTAACAGAAATCATTAATCAAAGTAATGTTAATATGGTTATAGATGGGGAAAAGTTAGAATATATAGACAGTACTGGTTTAGGAGTATTAATAGGCGCCCTAAAGAAAATAAAAGAAAAGGAAAGAAATATAACTATAACTAATATAAAACCTAACATTAAAAAGTTATTTGACATAACTGGATTAAATAAAGTTTTTGTGGTTAAGGAGTGAAATGATGACAGATAATCAAGAGATTTTAGATACAATAAAGATTAATGTCCCCAACAAACCAGAATACGTTAGTGTTGTAAGGTTAACCACTTCAGCTATAGCTAACAAAATAGGATTCAATATAGAAGAGATTGATGATATAAAAGTAGCCATAGCAGAGGCTTGTACCAAAGCTATAAATAATGGAATAAAGAATAAAAATATAAATATTGAATTTGAAATACATAGCAATGCCATGACAATAATAACGGAATATGAAAAAGATAAAAATATAGAAAGTAGCAAAGAAGCCGAGTTAGGACTATTTATTATACAATCTCTTATGGATAAAGTGGAACTTGTTGATGCCAATGATATTTATAAAATAAAAATGATAAAAGAAATAGAGGATGTTGTGAAATGACAAATGCCTTTGATTTAAAAGATAGTAAATTAGAGGATATAGAAACTAAAGAACTTTTTAAATATTACAGTGAAAGTAAAGATAAAAAGATAAGAGATGAACTTATAAGTAGGCATCTATATATAGCTGAAATACTATCTAAAAAATATGCCAATAGGGGTATAGACTACGATGATATATACCAAATAGCTTGTGTGGGACTTATCTATGCTGTGGATAGATACGATCTTGAAAAAGGTTATGAGTTTTCAAGTTTTGCTACCCCTACAATAATTGGTGAGATCAAAAAGTATTTTAGAGATAAGGGTTGGACAATAAGGGTACCTAGGAGGATACAAGAGCTTTCTAAGAAAATAAATAATGCCAAAGTTACATTAAGTCAAAAGCTACAAAAATCTCCTAGTGTAGAAGACATAGCCGAATATCTAAAGTGTACAAGTGAAGAAGTTTTAGAGGCTATGGAAGCAAGTAAAGTTTATACACCTAAATCCTTAGATCTATCATTTGATTCAAGTGGGGATGATAAAGATATAAGCCTATCTCAACTTGTAGGGGAAGATGATGAATACTTTAGCAAGATAGAGAACAAGGATTTTCTTCTTAGAGCAATTGAAAAATTAGAAGATAGAGAGAAAAAGATATTGAAAGATAGATACTTTAAAAAGAAAACCCAAGTGGATATAGCAGATGAAATGGGAATATCTCAAATGACTGTCTCAAGAATGGAAAAGAAAATAATAGAGAAATTCAGGGTAGAACTTAGGAAAATGTACGATTAAAAATAAAGAATAAATAATAGAGAATAAAGAATAGATAAAATGAAAAGTGGCCAAAGGCCACTTTGTTTTTTATTTCTTGGAGAATAGTTTAGTTAATAGTTAATAGATGATAGTCAAAAACATTGTAGCTCCGAATTCATTCGGAGGTTACGTTTAACTATTAACATAACTTTCCTATTGCTTAAAGTATAAAAATATGTTAAAGTATTACTTGTCGTTACGAAGCAAAACATAAATTTTCAACAAAAAACACAAATTATTTCAATAAAAATTAAAAAAGTTGTTGACAAATTAAGTTGAATTTGATATAGTATTAAGAGTCGAAGGGAAACATTTTCGACAAAAAGTTTGGTCTTTGAAAATTAAACAGTGCAAGTCAAGCACATCCCAGATATTAATTTGAGATGAAAAACATTTAACACCAGCGTCACATTGAGTGACAGGTAATAAAACTTTTAATTTGAGAGTTTGATC
>NZ_JBAKFX010000060.1:0-23219 GCF_037577855.1 Dethiothermospora halolimnae
GGAAGAAGAGAAGAAAGCGGAAGAAAAGGAAAAAGAAGAGGATGAAAAAGATGAAGAAGAGAAAGAGGAGGCAAAGAAAAAAGGTAGAGGTATTGCATTAGAAAAATCCAATGGAAAGGGATTAGGTCTTATAAAACAAGCGTTAGATATTTTATCAACAGAAGAAGAATCTGAAGAAGATGGACAAGTTTTAGAAGAAGAAAAATTAGAAATTGAAACTGAATTAGAAGATCTAAAAATTAAATTAGAAGAAGCTATAGCATTAGGAGACGAAGAATTAATAGGAGAATTAGAAGAAGAAGTTCTAGAGCTAGAAAAAGATTTAACGGAAGTAAATGAAGCAATAGAAAACTTATCACTAACAGAAGGGGAAAAATTAGAAAAAGAAAAGTTAGTGATTGAAACTGGACTAGAGGATTTAATGTCTCAGTTACAAAAGGCTAAAGAAGCAGGAGATGCAGAATTAGTAGAGAAATTAGAATCGGAAATTGAAAGCTTAGAAGGAGAATTGTTAGAGGTAAATGAGGAAATAAGTAATCTTCCAATAAATAAAGTGAAAGAATTAGAAGAGGAAAAGTTGGGAATTGAAACTGAATTAGAAGATTTAAAGATTAAGTTAGAAGAAGCAAAAGAAGCTGGAGACATAGAATTGGTAGCAGGGTTAGAATCAGAAATTAAAACATTGGAAGAAAATCTAGTTAAGGTAGAAGAAGATATAAATAGCTTACCACTAACAGAAGAAGAAGAGCTAAAAAGAGAAAGACTAGTGATTGAAACCGGATTAGAAGATTTAAAATCTCAGCTAGAAAAGGCTAAAGAAGCAGAAGATGTAGCTTTAGTAGAGGAATTAGAGACAGAAATTAAAAACTTAGAAGAAGATTTAATAGAAGTAGAAGGCGAAATAGAGAATTTACCAGTAAATAAAGTAGAAAATCTAGAAAAAGATAAATTAGAGATTGAAACTGAATTACAGGATTTAGAAACTAAGTTAGAAGAAGCAAAAGAAGCAGGAGATGCAGAATTAGTGGAAGAACTAGAAAAAGAGATTACAGGACTAAAGGATAATTTGAAAACTATAGAAGAAGAGTTGACTAATATAGAAGAGAGTTCATTGGCAGCCCAATATGATGATATAGAAACAGAAGAGTTAGAAAAAATATTGAATGAGTTACTTGATAAAACTTCCGATAATAAAAATATGACAAAGGAAGTATTAATAGAGCAACTATCTAAACTTGGAATAGATACATATTATGATGAAGAAACAGAAAGTCTTAAGATAGTTGAAAAAACTGAAGAAGATAAAGAGAATATAGATGAAGAAGATACAGAAGAAACAAAGGAAGATGAAGAGACAGAAGAAAGTTTAATAACAGAATAGGAGTTTAAAATATATATGAACAAAGACCCCTTTGGGGCTTCTTTGTTCAGTTCATAGTGGAAGATACAGAGAACAGAGATTTTCATATCCCATAAGAGTGTGTAGGGCTTCAATATATTGAAGCCCTTATGTATTCTTCTAAAGGACCTAATATAGCAGATACTGTATTTTTCTAATTTTATTAACTCTATATTACAAAATATATGAAAATAAATTAAATATTGTGAATCCTATGAAAAAGCCTACTATTAAAATCAATGGTTGTAAAAAAAGGTTTAAACGGATCATCATGATATCTCTCGAATAATATAGGTAGTTTATATCCTTTAAATCTTTTTAGAATATAGCGCAGCATAAAGTAAAATATAAACATAAAAATAAGGGAAAATGAAAGTGTTGGACTCATAAATATACCTCCTTACTTAGCAAATATATGACTTCTTATGTAGATAATGAATATATCCCACTCAAATCTATTCTTTCTTGTCTTTGAATCATAAAATCACCCACTTAAAATTAAGATAATATAATTATACCATAAAAAGCTTGAGAAACCTGTTATATAAGAATTCTCAAGCTTTTTATGTTTTGAACCCAATTTTCAGTTTCTCAGTGACATCGAAGGAATCTGTCACATTTTATAATTTATTTTTTTATTGTGTGATTAAAAACAAAGTATAAAATGTGACAAAATCAAACATTTAAATATATAAAAGAGTAATATGAGTAACAATATAATGAAAAAATAGTTGCATAAAAAACACTTTACTGTTATAATGAATTTAATATAAAAAGTAATAATGCTAGAATTTAATACAAAAATGTAATTAGTTAAAGGGATTTAATGAATTTGAACATAAAAAGTCACTATATTATGATGATTGCTATGGGGTGAAGATATGTTTAATTTAACGATTGAGATAAATCAGATATGTAATCTCAAATGTAAGTATTGTTATGTTGTAGATAAAGATGGTAAGGAAATGGATTTTGATATTGCATTAAAAACTATTGATTATGGATTGACAGAAGCAAGACAGTTTAGTGACAACACTTTGCAAATAAATTTCATTGGAGGAGAGCCGCTTATTAGTTTTGATTTATTAAGTAAAATTTTAGATCATGTGGAACTGAAAAAAAATTCTACTAAGGTTATGTACACTGTATCCACTAATGGAATATATATAAATAAATATATTATGGAGTTTTTAAAAAAATATAATTTTTTAATAAAGACAAGCTTGGATGGAACTAAAGAATCCAATGATATAAATAGGGTAGATTATTCGAATCAAGGGAGCTACGATAAATTTATAAACAATATTGACCTATTAAGGAAATACGAAAAAGAAACTGGAAATATTATTCAATTGACTAATGTAGTGACTAAAAACAACTTTACTAATTTTTATAATAACATTCTTCATTTAACTTATGATTTGGGATTTAAATACATAGATACTGGTTTTGACGGATTAGTAGATTTAACACAAGATGAGTATGATTTTTTTAATGATGAAATTGATAAGACTTTTGATTATTATAAAAATTGTATCTTATCTCCAAAAGCATTTAACTTTTCTCTGATTGAGAAAAAATACTTTGATTTTAAGGCTTTTAAATCCTTTTATTCTTGTAGAGGAGGAATAGTGGGAGCTTATATCAAAACTAATGGAGATATTTATGCATGTCCTAAAGCAAATGAAGCAGGTATAGATTTTGGCAATGTTGTTACGGGTATAGATCTTGAAAAAATAATATCTATTAATAATATCGAAGGTATCAACATTAGTAAATGTAAATCATGTAAATTTAATGATATTTGTAGAAATCAAAGGTGTGTTTTTGGCAATCTAGCTGCTAATGGAAGCATTAATAGTCCAAGTGAATTTGGATGTTGGTTGGCAAAAAAGAATTATAATATTATCATTGATAATAAAGAGTTTTTTCATAAAATATTTCATAATGTTAAAGGTGAATATCAAGTAAATTAATTTATATATCCATAATATTATATAGTTTTTTGTCAAATTCTAATACATTATAACTATATTATTGGTATGAAAGAATATATGTGTTAAAAAGTGTAAAATAAGTTTGTAAGGAGAAATGTATAAAATGAAAGTTAAAACATTAAGTGAAAATAATAATGTTGTATTATATTATCCAAATTCTTCTAAGTGGTTGAGGTTTAATGAATCTGACTTTAATTTCCTAATAAATAATTACGAATTTTCAGAATTGGAGGAATACTACAACATTAAATCTGATGGCTATCTTGAAGCAAGACCATGCTATAATTCAGTTTATATATCAATGACAAATAAATGTAATCTAGAATGTGAATTTTGTGTCACGCAAAAAATCGGAAACGACAGGGAGGAACAGCATACTTATGATAAAGAGTTATCCAATGGAGACTTAGAGGACTTTATAATTCCATATTTAAAAGAAATATCATTTAATAAAATTATTATAACTGGAGGAGAACCTCTATGTAATACAGATTTATTAAATATATGTAGAACTCTTAGTGAAAATTTTGGACGAGCTAATTTAATTTTAGAAACAAATGGTTTGCTTTTAGATAAGGAAATGGCAAAAGAGCTCTCCTTATTAGTTAATAAAATTGAGATTAGCATAGAAAATATAATGGATGATATAAAATTTAAAAAACACATAGAGGAGATTTCTGGGATTATCCATAGTTTAGGAACACAATTAATTTTTTCATATGTAATTACTAGGAAAAATATAAACAGTTTGAGAAAAGCTTTAGATTTTAGTGATGAAAACAATTCTTATTTAAACTATAGATTTGTTCAACCTTTTGATAATAAAATTGAGAGCTTGCTATTAACTAAAAGTGATATTAAAAATATTTATGCTATATTTATAGATTATTTATTAGAAGACAAAAACAAAAGAAAAATGAATTATGGTCTAGACTTAATAATGAACAATGTAGTGCCTAAGAGTCATTGTAATGCATTTGGAAAAACTATCGCAATATTACCAGATGGAAGGGTTACTATATGTGTGAATTTACAAGATGAAAAGTTTCAGATAGGAAAAATTAGTGATTACAACAAAATTGAAAAGAACAAAGAACAAGTCTTAAACCGTTCTAATATCAAGGAATTATTTAAACATGAAAATGAAAAAAAGTGTAAAGAATGCATATACATAGATTTTTGCGGAGGATTGTGTATAAGTTGTAGAGGTCATTCCCATACGTATGATTCTGTAGAGTGTGATTTAAGAAAGGTTATAATAAGATATAATTTATTTTATCATAGTAAGTATAATACAATCAAAGCAAATATCACTTCATTTTTAAATATATTGAATGAATATTTTGATATTTAACCCATATTTCCACTGAGAAAATTATAATGGGTTGATATAAACAAAAAATAAAAATAGGGGGTATTTAAATGAACAAGAAAGAGTTACTCAAAGAAAAGAAGGAATTACTTAAAAAGATTGAAGTTGAAGGTTATGGAAACTGTGCAGATGAAGAAGACTACAGGTGTGATCATGACTGTATATTTGCTCATAATGCTGTAATATCTGGAGTTGAATAAAGTCTAAGTTAAAAAAATAAGTAACAGTTAGTTAATATACTCAGTGGATTAGAGCATAGATAATAGATATATATAGTCTAATCTATGCTCTATTTTATTTGGAGGTTATAATATATGAGTGAGAATATAATTGAAATGATTGTGAAAGTTGATGGAAAGGTAAAATATAAAAATGAATAAAGCATATAATAGATTTGTAAAAGAAATTATAAAAGATAATAGTGGTAGGACCTTAGCTATAGTTATATTAACATTTGCAAAAATATTTGCAATGGCAACTATTCCAAAAACTTATCAATATATTATAGATAAATCATTAATAAACAAAGATATGCATACTTTTACTTACTTAATTATAGTACTTGCCTGTTTATATTTCTTGGATGTATTTTCTGGAATTTACAAAGGCATTTCAGTTACTAAAATTTGTGAGAGAAATACATATAAACTAAGAAAAAAATTAAATGATAAAATGTTATCAGCAAAGTATAGTGAAATTGTTACTAAAAATCTATCAGAGATAACCTCTTTATACACTAATGAAATACGTATAATTAATAACCATATTGGTAATGGGATATTTTCTGTATTTGGGAATATTATACTTTTTGTTATTTCTGCAACTATTATTGCTGTAGTGGATAAAAGAATTTTTCTATTAACTTTATTAACAATATTCATTTATTATCTTAATGGTAAACTTTGGGCTGATAAAATTAAAGAAAATTCAGAAATAAATTTTAATGATAATAAGAAGATAATACAAATAATAAATGATAATTATAATAATTTAATAATTAACAAAGTGATGAATTTATTTAAATTTATTAATAGTAGATTTGAAAAGTCATACAATAATTATTACAAAAGTTCCATAAAATTAAAAAGCATAAAGATAAAATATAGATACATTTCTACATTACTAGTGTATTTAATGATGATAGTAATTTGGGCTATAGGTGGTAGAGAAGTGATAAAAAACAATTTATCTATAGGTAGCTTGACTGCATTAATAAGTTATCAGACTATGGTCTTAGGACCTATACAGAGTGTTAGTAATTTTATCCAAAGTTACAATACAACCACTATTGCACTTGAAAGACTAAATACATTTTTTCACTTAGATAATGATTTCATTAATTTAAATGGTGAAAATATAAAAGAAATAGAAAAGATTGAGTTAAATAATATTGGCTTCGGATTTAATGGTGAATTGATATTCGATAATATAAATATTGTTGTAGAAAAGGGAGATATATTGGGTATATTTGGTGAATCAGGCTCTGGTAAATCAACTTTATTAAAGGTTTTGAGTGGTTTATATAAGCCTACTGAAGGTAATATTTACATAAATGATAAAGATGTCGATAGTATAAATAAAACATCTATTTACAATAAAATAGGATATTTAGAACAAGAATCCAAATTATTTAATGGCACTATTCGTGAAAATGTTGATTTGGGAAGAAGTATAGATAATAAATTAATTTATGAAGTTCTCAAGAAGCTTAGATTAACTAGAAATAGTGACTATAGTTATATGAGTTATAATATAAAAGATTCAGGAGATAATTTATCAGGAGGTCAAAAGAAAAGAATAGATATAGCTAGATCCCTTATAAAGAAACCTGAATTAATTTTATTAGACGAATCATTAAGTTCTTTGGATAAAGATTCTAAAAAAAATGTTCTAAATTATATAACTGAAAACAGAGAACAAAAAATAATAGTTATAGTATCCCACAATAGAGAAGATTTAAGTATTTGCAATAAATATTTAAATATAAGATAATCATCACATTATTATATATATTTTATAGTTAATAAATTCTTTTAAATGAATTCCATAGTTTATTATAGGTTTAATTCAGATGTTTTATCAAGAATTTGTTTAAAAGTAAGATAATAATGGAGGCATAGATATGAAAATAGCAATAATAGATACGGTAATACAAGAGAATAAACTAATAAATAGTTCTATAAAGTTTAAGCAGGAAATTATTTGTAATAAATATTTTAAAGAAAAACAAACACTCCATGGAACAAATATTGCTAATATTATATTGGATACTTGTTCAGAAATTAATATTGAGATTTTGTCAATAGCTATATTAGATAGTAATAATAAAGGGTCACTTGCAGATCTACTTAAAGCATTAAAAGTAATTAATGAAAATGAAATAGATGTTGTTAATATAAGCTTAGGTGTTTTGTTAGAAGGTAATTTTGATAAAGAACTTAGTAATTACATAGATAAAGAACTTTTAAAGTTAAAGGAAAAAGGAGTAACTATTATATCGGCATATCATAACTCTAATAAAGATTCTTATCCGGCAAATAGCATTCATACTTTAGGTGTAAAAAATAATGTCAAAGAGAAGAATATATTTGGTATTAAAAAATATTATAGAAAAACTGACATAATAATTAATAGAGATGAATCTTTTGTTAGAAATAGAGATAGCATAATTATAAAAAAAGGGAATAGTTATTTATGTGCTAAGATAAGCGGATTATATTGTCTTTATAAATCAAGATACAATAGTATAGATTCTAAGTTAGAATTTGAAGATTTATTAGTTAATTTAAATGAATTGTTAGATTCAGAAATTCCAGATCCAGCATCAATTATCGATAGTATTGTAGTATCTAGTTTAGACAAAGAGGACAAGCTATATAAAGAGTTAAAGAAGTTTTGTCATAATTTGGATATTAAAAATACAACTGAGATTCAAGATGAATTATCTCGGGGAAGATTAAGAGAGAATTATTTGATAGGTGAAATTGAAATGAGTGATAATATCATTAATCAAATAATAAAAAAAATAATGATTAGTAATTCTGAATTAACATTTTGTTATTTGATTAAACCATTTCATATAAGAAGATTTTTTTCAGGTATAAAAAAAATTCATTTTATGTATTTATAAAAGAGGTTTAATAAAAAAAGGAGGAGATTCCACAAAATGGAGTGTATGATTTATTTAACTCATGCTTGCAATTTAGAGTGTTCATATTGTTATGAGGGAAAAGAAAAAAGTAATGAATATATTTCACAAGAGTTAATCAATCCAATCATCGACTATATTTTAGGGATAAATGGAAATCAAATGCTATCAATTTCTTTTTTAGGTGGAGAGCCATTATTGAATGTTGATTGGATATACTCGTTTATAGAGGAACTTGAAAGCAGAAATATAAACAACGTAAAATACAAAACCACTACTAATGGAGTATTATTAAATGAAAAAATAATTGAATATTTTAAAAACAAAAAATTTGATATTTCTATTAGCATAGATGGAAATAAAGAAAGTAATAACCTAAATAGAAAACCAAAGTTACCCAATGATGATTATTATAACAAAGTTATTACTAATATTAAGTATATGTCTGACAACAAAATTCCATTTAACGGAAGAATAACTGTTGCTACTAATACAGTTTCTAATCTCTATAATAATGTAAAATATTTATATAATTTGGGTGTAGAAAAAATTAATATAGGTATAGATAGATTTGCAGATTGGAATAGAAAAAAATTAGATATTTATAACAAAGAGCTAGAAAAAATAGATAACTATTATTTAGATAAACGTTTAAAAAAAGAAGAGATAACTATTGATATTTATGATAAAAAATTTGGTTTTTTTATACCAAAGAGGAAAATACAATTTTGTTCAGCTGGAAGTAAAAATCATATAGTGATAAATAGCTTAGGAGATATTTATCCATGTAGTTTTGTGACTAATAATAAATACTGGAAAATAGGCAATGTTGTTTCTGGGATTGATGATATACAATTATATAATAATATATTAGGCTCTTTGTGCAAGAACACAAAGTGTAAGGAATGTGATATTGCCTATTGTTGTATTGGAACAAGGTGTGGTTTTTACAATTATACTAAAAACGGCTATTTGAATAAAATAGATGAGATTACATGTGGAATTGAAAGAATAACAAATTATCATAGCAAGAAAGTATTCGATGTTTTATTAAAAAAAGGAGATCCTCAAATTTTAGAGATGATTAAATATTGTAAAGAAAATAATATTGAAATGATAATTTAGATTAAAGACTGTGACTATGGAGGATTGCTGTAATAAAATATTGAAATTATTATTTTGGTTAAATAGGGATGGGAAAACCTGTCTCTTTTTAAAATGGTATCAATTAAAAATTATGGTATAAAATTCTTGTAATGACAATAAAGCTATGTTACAATGAAAAAGGTGGATGAAGGTGAAAATGATTCATTGTTCTATTAGACATTTAATATACTTAATGGCTAGAACATAGAAAAAATATACAAAACTCAATCTATGATCTATTCTATTTGGGGGTTATAATATATGGGTAAAAATATAATCAAATTGATTGTAAAAAGAGAAAAAAGGTATAGCAGGAAAAAATGGAGGTTAATTACTTTTGCATTAATTACCATTTCTTTTATATTTACTTCTATAATGGCATTATCTTTAAATGATATAAATAATTTTAATAACATGGTTCCTTATCAAACGATGATTACTGATGTAAATCAAAATATTTACAATCAAATTGAGAAAAATCGTGAAAGATTTAAAATAGTTGAATTAGGTACTTATATTGATTTAGGGATTTCAATGAATAATAAAACTAAAATTATTTATGTTGATAATGTTGGAAGTAGGGCCAATGGATTCAAGATAGATAAAGGGACCTTTCCCCGTTTATCTAATGAAGTGGCAGTATATGGACAAAAAAATATTCAGATAGGAGATAAAATTAATCTGACTTATATTGATTCATACAATAATGAAAGAGTAAATAGAAAGTTTAAAGTAACTGCAATCTTAAAATCTGAAATATATGGAAGAGAAAATGATAAAACCATAATTGTTTCTAAAAAATATGCCAATGATATAGTTGGGAATTCTAATAGAAATGACTTATATATCAATTTTAAGACAGATAGTAAATCAGAAATAAAAGCACAAACTGAAAAATTAAAAAACAAATATAATTTAGATGAGAAACAAATAGCTTTAAATGAGCCTTATATAGATGGTATTTTAGGAGATTTTAATCAAATTATATTTATATTACTTGCAGGAATAATATGTTGTATTTTATCTAGAAGTATAGTATATACAATTTATAATATTTTTTATAATGAAAGACTGGTATATTTAAAAAAATTAAAACTGGTGGGGATGACTAAATCAGATTTTTTAAAGATGAATAGGTATGAAATTAGAAAAGTTTTTACTAATGTTATATGGGGTCAGATACTCGCAGTAGTATTATTAATTATATATATGAAGTTGAAAATAAGCATTAGTATAACTGTAGGTTGTTTGATTTATGTTTCCATAGTTATTTATACTGCAATTAATTTTGCTACAAAGAAACAATTAAAAGAGTTACTTAATACTGATAGTCTAAACAAAAGTAAATTAGACTATATAGTTAAAAACTTAAAATCAATTAAGAGAAATAAAACCTCTAAATTATATGTTAGAGATTTAGCAAAGAGAAATAATAAGTTATATAAAAATCGAAACAAGTTAATAAAGAAAAGTATTATATTAACAAGTATAGCATTCATAATTTTCACAACACTATTTACATCAGTTGACTATGATAAGCAAATAAGTCATATATATAAACACGGTGAAGAATATTTAATATATCCAGATATGCAGAATATATATAAACAGCTTACCAAATTTCAGAAACATAATATATTGAATGATGAGTTAATTAATAAAATAGAAAGTATAAAAGGCATAGAGAGAGTTATTGTAAATGAATTAGTAGCTGTGAATATTAAGGATCAAAAAGGACATAAATTTGATGGAATTGTACCTATTAATAATGGGAAATTTAAAAAAAGATTGAGTCGTTATTTAGAGGATGGTCGAATTACAGATGATAAAGTCATTGTAAATAAATGGAGGATGAATCAGATTGGACTAAGTTTTAGAATTGGAACAAAGTTGTACATTAAAGAATCAACTGAAAATAAATTTTCTACTTATACAGTAGGAGGAATAATAAATGACAGAAATAGTGGAGATGCATTATATATCCCTAACAAGTTCACCACTGATTACAATACAAGTTATAGTTTATCTGTAATTACTACAAGTGGGAAGAGCTCAGATACTGTTGTATCTAAAATTAACGATGTATTGCAGGATTATCCACAATTAAAATTAAGAAGTTACGATGTTCAATTAAATGATATAAAATCTACATTCGAAAAGTTATTATTTATGATCTTAATTATAATAGGTCTATTATTTATTGTATCTATAGTTAATACAATTAATATAGTTAATATAGACTTAATATCTAGGGATAGAGAATTTGCACTATTTGAGGTAAATGGAATGACTAAAAGTTCCTTAAGAAAACAATTGTTTATCGAATATGGTTCAATGTTAATAGGAACTATTTTAGTTATATTTGTATCCAGTTATACACTATCTTTTTTGATATACAAAGTTGCAGAGGTATTTTTAGGTATAGGGTACTTAACATTTGCATACTCATATATTTCCTTTATAATAATAAGTTTAATTACGTTATTGGTGGTATTTTCAATTGTATTAATAAAAATAAAAAAGCAAGATAAAAATTTATCGGATAGATTGAAATAATTTCAAATATTTAAACTAGGGGGTTATAGTTATGGGCATAAAGATTAAGGGTCTGTCGAAGATATATAAAGAAGGTGATAATGTAGTAAATGCTTTGAAAGACGTTAATATATCGATTGATGAAAATGAATTTGTTATGATTATTGGCCCTTCGGGGGGAGGAAAAACTACTTTACTTAATATGATGGGATTGTTAGATACCCCCAGTGAAGGAAAAATATATATAGATGATATAGATATTACTGGTCTAAAAGGAGAAGAGAGGACTATTTATAGAAGAGAAAATATAGGGTTTATTTTTCAAGAATTTAATTTAATAGAAACACTAAGTGTATATGAGAATATAATTTTAACCAGATCCTTATCAGGGAAAGCAACGGAGAAAACATATGTAAAAGAAGTAACTGAAAAACTAGGTATATATGATAAACTTGATAGTTTTCCATCAAAGCTATCGGGGGGACAACGTCAAAGAGTTGCCATTGCTCGTTCCATTATAACAAAACCTAAAATTATTCTTGCTGATGAACCAACGGGTAATTTAGATACTCATACAAGTGATTCTGTTATGAAGATATTAAAAAAGGCTGTAGATGAATTTAATCAAACAGTAATAATGGTTACCCATGACTTAGAACTGGTTAGATATGCTAGAAAAGTTATTAATATAGTTGACGGTAAGGCAAAATATAAAAATAAATAAAGGATATAAGAGTGAGTAGTGTAAAAAAAGTGAAAAAATTATATTTATTTATATTTCGTTGTTTAGCTATAAACATATGAAAAAATTTCTACTTTGAATTTATTACTAATATATCTTGTAACCCTCATCCAGATACTTTATTCATTATAAATGCAAGCAGTGTTAGCAAATACTATGTAAGAGGGGTCTATATTTATGAAAAAAACTATATACAGTTTTAGGGATTCCATCAACTTAAAAAATAATAAGATTTTAAAATTATATTTACTAATATCTTTTTTACTTAACTTAACCTATTTATTTTTAAAGGTATATAAAGATAGGTTGTCTAAAAAGTTGGCATTGACCGAAAATCTAGAACCATCAGAATTTATGAAAGTATTTAGAATAAATGATATTAGTGTCAATATAGAGTCTATATTTATTGTTATTACTTTGATTTGTTTATTTATATTTGCAATTAAAAAATATGATATAAAACAATTTTTCGCAGTTAACTTTACTTATTTAGTTCTTTTTTCTACTATTAGCTTTATAGTTTCAAACATATTTGAAATCCATTTTACTAGTTTGATTGAACAATTTATTGTAGTATTTCAAATAACAGTTATAGTTTTTATATTTTATATAATAAAAACAATATTCAAAAAGGTTAAATTATTTTTATAGTTAAAGTTAAAAAATCTATGGAAAGCCAAGTTTCCATAGATTTTAAATTGTAGAGATTTATTTATTTTTTCCAGTTCATAATCTTTCTTTCTAAAAGAGCAACCCCTTGGTACATAACAGCTGCAAGTATAGCTAGGATAATAACACTCATCATAACAAGGTCTAGCTTAAATACCTGACCACCGTATACTATAAGGTATCCTATACCTGCCTTAGAAACTAAAAATTCACCAACTATAACTCCAACCCAAGAAAGACCAATATTTATCTTAAGGGAGTTTATCATAACTGGAACATTTGAAGGAATGATAACTTTTTTTAGCACTTGAAACTTCGT
Organism: Dethiothermospora halolimnae; assembly: GCF_037577855.1. NCBI lineage: Bacteria > Bacillati > Bacillota > Tissierellia > Tissierellales > Thermohalobacteraceae > Dethiothermospora > Dethiothermospora halolimnae. The sequence goes on from NZ_JBAKFX010000060.1 coordinate 13,328, forward strand.
AGCCCCAAAGGTCTTTAACATCTTAATCTTATCTTGATCCACAGACTGAAAACCACTATAGACATTCATTATGGTAATAACTATTGAAACAGAAATAGCGGTGACAATTATTCCAGTGTATCCAGCGCCAACCCATAGGATAATAATCGGAGCTAGGGCTGTTTTAGGAAGACTATTTAATACCACAAGGTAGGGATTTAATACCTTCGATACAAAATCAGACCACCAAAGAAGTATAGCTATCAATATCCCCAGTAGTGTACCAGATATAAATCCTACTATAGTTTCCATTACAGAAATACCTATATGCTCAAATATAGAACCACTTTTAACTAATTTAATAAAAAGGTTATAAACATCACTGGGATAACTGGTTAAAAATGTATCTATCCAATTAAGTCTGGCAGCTATTTCCCATATTAATATTAAGACTACTAATAGGCATATTTGAGATAAATGAACAGCTCTTTTTCTCCGCTTTATTCTTTTTATAAAGTTTTTATGCTCTTTAGATAATTTTTTATCTGAATCCTTAGACATGAATATCAAGCTCCTTCCATATTTTATTAAAATAATCCTTAAACTCAGGAGCTTCCCTACATTTCATCGGAGTCCGTTCACCACCGGGACATGTAAGGTCTATGTCTATAATATCTTTTATAGTTGCAGGTCTATTGCTTAATACTATTACTTTATCTGCCATAGATATTGCTTCTGCTATGTCTATATAGTGGCGGATAAAATTTTAATCATGTCTTATTTTTTTCCATAACTTCATGAGAAAATCACCTATACCTAATCTTTTACCAATGTAACTTGCAATCTTCATATAAACACTTATAAATACCATAAAGATAAACAAGATTCCCAATAAGAATAAGCCTAGTCCCATACCTTCTCTAATCGCATCTATCATAAATCTATCATCCTTTACAAAGATTTAGTAACATACTAAAGAAATATAATCTGTATAATAATATATTCATTATAACACGATTTATATAGTTTCTAAAATTAAACAATAATAATTTATGGAAAAACAAAAGGATTTTATGTACTTATATGGAAAATTAAATTAATAGCTTTTATATAAAAAAATAAAATTTTAAGGAAAATCTAATCTAGGAAGGTGACTATATTGGGAATAGATGCAAAAATAATTGATAGCTATTTAGAAGAAAAGTCCTTAGACAAGGTAAAAAATCATTGGATTTTTCATTCTATTTCGCCAAGTAAATATTTATTTGAAGAACCTCTATTAGAGGACTATGGATTAATAAAAAATACATATAAACAAATAAAGAAAGCATTTAAAACATTTAAGCCATTAAACTTAAAATTATGGGAAAGTATATTTGGACAATATGAGGGGATTCCTAAAACAGTTAGTATCTACTTAGTTGTTGGATGTCCAGATCCCTATGATGCAATGATAAGAGAAGATAATAATGGAAACTTATCCATGATATTTGATTTAGCAATACTTAGTAAATATACTAAAGAACCAAGTAAAGTATATGAGCTGATTTTACAAATGATAACCCATGAGTTAACCCATGTATATATAAATAATGATTATAAAGATAAAACTAAAAATCTTTCAGTCCATGAAAAGATGAAATATATAATGTTTGATGAGGGCTTTGCACATTTCCTTTCATATAAAAAGGAAGTTTTGACTATTGACTGGGAAGATGAAAATCTAATTAGAAAAAAGAAAAAAGCATATTCTACTTTAGATTATGAAATGAATAATTTTATTGGAGAAAATGAAAAGGACTTATTAGAACGTTCAAACTCTGGGCCGTATTGGGACAAATTTGGGGCCCTTTCAGGACTATTTATAATTGCAGATTACTATATAAGTCATGATAAGGACTACAAAAGTATAGGTGAATTATATAAAAAAGGATATAATTATATGTGGGAATATTGGGAAATGATGAAATGATAGAGCAGGACTTTAAAGTTAATGAAAACACAGCTACTTGGATAGATTTGCTTGATTCTAAAAGTTATGAATTTGATTTTAAATATTATGATAAAGAGGGGAATCTGATAGAGCAGGATTAGATAATATAAATAGCTTAAAAATACATTCTCAACGAATTTATTTTTAAGCTATTTATATTATCTATTTTAGTGTTAGCTTTTCTTTTCAGTTGAATTAGATAAAAGTCTTTCAAATCTAATAACTTTAGTATCAGTTTTTACTGTCTTGGCTGTAAGGTTATTAACATCAATTTGTAAATCATCTAGTTTATTATTTAATTTATTAGAAGTACTAATTAAAGTCTTAGAAGTATCGGTAACAGCAAGTTCTATTATGTCTAGTCTTTCACCAAGGGTTTTACCTTCAGAGTCTTTAGCTCTATCCAGTTCATCAGAGAATGAAGACTGAATTTCAGCAAGAGTTTTCATATCAGTTTGTATTTTTTCTAGAGCTAAAGAGTTTTTTTGTGTTTGAGATTTTATATCTTTAACATCGGATTTAAGTTCTGAAAGCTCTGAATACATCTTTTCCATTAGATTAAATATTTTTTCGTTTTCCACAATACCATCCCTTCAGATATAATTATAAATTAATTATATCACATTTATAGTTAATTTATAGCCCAGTTATTTAAAAAATTGAGTGGTCTGTGAGGTATTATAATAGCACTATTATAGTAAACTAAAAGTTTTTACTAGCCTTTAGAATATCCATCTGCAGATTATTTTGAACTGTAGAGATATTGTCCATTAAATCTATATGTCTATTTGCGTTTTTGGCTTCAAAGTCATCTAACTTAGCAAGTGTTTTATCTATCTTTGTTTGACCTTCTTCTAATTTTACAAGGCATTCCCTTGTTTCTTTTTGACCTTCTTCAATATTAGAGAGCCTACTGTCCATAGAAATTACTTTCTCTAATATTTCTTTAAGAATCTTTTCCATTAATACCATCCATTCAGAATAATTATAAATTAATTATATCACATTTATAGTTAATTTATAGCCCAATTATTTAAAAATAGTCCATACAAATTACTTCTGCCCTACTACCTTGACTTTAAGATTTTTCCCATCCCAAGTAACTCTCTTTACAATCCTTTTCATCATTTTCTTTTTATCATGGAAATCTAAATTATCAAAGCTAGATAATAGTTCCTGAGTTATTTTTATATTATTTTTAGATATTAAAGACATTTCTTTCTCTTCATCCACATTATAAAGCTTATTTTTTATATCTTTTATTCCCTTATCTATATTTTCAATCTGCTTAATAATATATTTACCAGCGGTAGAATCTTCATTTTTGGCCAGTTGTAAAGTAAGGTTATTTATGGCATGTTCCTTTTTTTTAAGCTCCTTTTCTAATCTATCCTTAACATCATCACTCTTATTATTTAATGCTTCAAGCTCCCTGTGTTGGGTATCTAAACTCTGCATTAGCTCACTACCACTATTGGCCATAGCCAATAGTTCATCTACCACTTTTTTATCAGTAGCCCTTCCAGAAAGATTTTTAATACTACATTTACTACCACGGGACCGTTCTTTCATCAAGCATTTATAATAATGATATATGCCATAGGGTTTCTTACTTATGGTAACTCTCATAGTGGATCCACATTCTCCACATCTAATAAGCCCAGTCAATAATCCATGATCACTGGTCCCAGATCTAGGAGCCTTATTACTATTTTTCTTTAACATCTTCTGAACCTCTATCCATTTATCAGAAGAAATAACTCCCCTATGTTTACCCACAGCTATAATCCACTCTGATATATCATTTCTTTTAACCTTATTCTTTTTCTCATCATGTTTATTATATACCATAAGCCCATGGATACCATCAAAGTCCTTCTTATCACAGGCTATATCAGAGCCACTTTCAGAGAAATATTCATATAACAGGTCATCAGCCTTGGCATAGACTGGATTGGTTAATATTATCTTTAATATACTGGTATCAAAATTTTTACCAGTCTTAGTTTTTATATTATTTTCTAAGGCATAGCTTTGTAGTTTAGTAAGAGAATCCAGTTCTATATATTTATCATATAACTTATTTATAGTTTCCAGTTCTTCAGCTATAGGAGATAATTTATACATATTTTTAGTATTCATATTATCATCAAGATACTCAACAGCCTGTGACTTATATCCAAGGGGAGTCCTACCACCTAACCACCTACCAGAACGTGCCAACTGGTGCATATTGTCCTTAATCCTCTCAGCTATAGTCTCCCTTTCCAGTTGGGCAAAAACAGAAGCTATATACATCATAGCCCTTCCCATAGGTGTAGAAGTATCAAACTGCTCTCTAACAGATACAAAAGCTATATTATTGTCTTGCAGCACCTCCAATGTATCTGAAAAATCGGCAACATTTCTTGATATCCTATCAAGCCTATAGCATATCAATACATCAAACTTTTCCCTATTGGCATCCTTAATCATTTTTTTATATTTAGGTCTATTGGAGTTGCCTCCTGAAAAACCTTCATCTTCATATATTATAAAATCTTCAACATCAAAATGTTTATTGGCATAGTCTTTACACATATGTATTTGGTTTTGGGTAGATTCACCTTTATTTGTGAATTTACTCTTTCTTGAGTATATGGCAATCTTCATTTTATCACCTCGGGGTGTAGGGTTGTTATATTATATATATAATTTAAAGAAGTTTTTAATGACTAATTTGATTTAAAGTAAAACTAATTTTTAAATTAATAGTACAATCTTCTAACTGCATATTATTTAGCAAGGGGGCTGGTATAATGCAAGAAATTAATGTGATATTAGAAATACCAGATAAGGAATATGCAGCGAAGGAGATGAGTAAAGCCATAGCTGAAATTATTAAGGGAAGATTAGATAAATTACCTTTAAAAGATAGACTAAAGGGTTATGAAATACTTATTGCTCAATTAAAGGAACAACAAAAAAATAATTCTTAATAATATTGGATGTGTAGCAAGGTTTAGGTTTAATGGTATTGAAAATATAGGTACCATAAAATGATTACATTCAAACTAATTACATTTATTATAATATTTAACATATAATACCAGATAAAGTGTCGATATTATATATGAAGTTAATTAGATAAATTAATAGCGATAAAGTTAGTTTAGAAAAACTATAGGGATTTCCGAAAGGGGTATGAATATGAATGTAAATTCTGTAAATGCTGTTTCAAAATATAATTATTCTAATTTAAGAAAGAATTCTATTAGAAAGGATAAAAAGGGTTTCAGTAATGTGTTAAATAATCAAATGAAAAACAAGAAGGTAAGACATATATATAGTAGTAGTGTAAAACATGTACCAGATTATAAAAAAGACTATAAAGCAGAAGTTTTTGATATTTCAAATATTGCTGGGGATCTTTCAAATCCGTTGGAGAGTAAAAGTGTTGAAGCTTTTACATATAGAGATATATCATCAAGAGTCTATAGAATTTTTATGAAGAAACCTAATTCTAATGAAAAAATTACAATTGATATTGTTTTAAAACTCAAAGGAAATAAAAGTTTTAAAAATGAAGAGATTTTTAAAGATAGTATAGAAAAAGCTATTATGCTTGTTGACAAAGAAATTACTATTAAGCATAAAACAGGTGATAGTATATCGGACTTTAAAGGAATAGCTTTTGATTATAATGGAAAAACTGGAGAATTTGATTTTAAACTTCATATTGATGCACTTAGAAGTTTTTTTGAACATAGATTAAATGGAAGCATATATATAAATGAAAAAACGAAAGAAGCTATGATACAGGAATTAAATGATTTTATTTTTGAAATATTTGAAGAAAGTTAAAACAAGATAAAAAGTGGCTTAAATAAGTATTTTAAGCTCATTTAAGCTACTTTTATGTTTTACACAGTATTTTTAACATCTCAAAATAGTGGAATAGATATTTATTACTTTGTTTTATTTATTAAATAAAATTTGTGTTCTTAACCCTCTGAATATGCTTCTCGCATGCATATTATAATCCCTATTAATGCCATAATAATAAAAAAGAAAAGTGGGATTATTGCTCCAGTAACCAATAAGCTACCAAGTAATCCAGAAAAACTATAGTAAATACCAGGATTAAGACCAGAGAATATAAATATTCCCAATATACCTATCATTGCCCCGATAAATAATAGTCCTCCTAAAATCATTTTTTTCATATATATAACACCTCCTATATATATGGGTTTGTTACTATTAATTAATTTAAGCTAGTAAGAAAAAAATGCAAAAAAACGTATTTTTCATGTTATACCATATTTTTATTGAAGTTCTTTAGACTAAATAATATCACAAATAAGTTTGTATGAAAAGAGTTAAATAAAAAAAGTGAAATATTTTCAAAATCATTTCGACAGAATACCTGCCTAGTGATACAATAATGTTAAATATAATTAATAATAATGCAAATGAATTAAATGGGAGGTATAATCATGGAGAGAATGAAAAAAAGAATTATTTTAGCAATGAGCTTATGTATGTTTTTATCGCTGTTTACTTTTCCTGCTAATGTACTAGCTCAAAATGAAAGTTATGCGTCTGGTTTTGAAACGAAAGAAGAGTTAATTAAGTTTTTAAATGAAAATGGGGTTCCTAAAAGTAAGCAACAGATTTTAATTAACAAGGTGGAAGATAATGAAAAATGGGATTGTTATGACCGGGAAAAACTAAAGTTCATCCCTAGTAGTTTCTATGTTTTTAACCCTCACGATGGAAGTCAAACTAGATACTACAGATTTGAAGATGGATCATTTGTAAAGGTTGAAACTCAGTTACAAGATAAAATTAAAATAGATGGAACAAAAAAGAGTAAAGATTTATTAAAGAAAAAAATTAAAGATAAAAAATTACTGAATAAAATACTTTTACAAAATTCTAAAATAACAGAATCTAATAATAGCGATATGCCGATTTCAACATACGGGTATGAATCTGGATCTGGTTATGCGTACTATTGGGATTGGAAGATATCTAAAAGAGTAGGCAGTCAGTCAGCATGGTTCTATGCAGAATTTTGCAATGTGGATAAAGGGGCCGATTATATTGAGCCTTCAGGATGTTATGGTGGAGAAGTTAGAGGTTTTGGTAAAATTAGTGATAAAGAAATAACTGTGACAAGAGAAAAAGAAGATACATATAGAAGTAGGTTTGCCTTAGCCCGTTTGAGTTGGACAGCTAATTATGACATTAGCACTCCTTGGGGAGGCGGAAGTATTGGTGGAGGAACTTTTTCTTTATACTTAGGTGTGGGGAATGACACTTTTTACGTTAATGATAGGCTTCCTTACAAATAAATGTCATATTATTAAAATTATTAAGAGGAATATAAAAGTCGATAACAAAAAGATTGGATTTAAATCCAATCTTTTTGTTATAATAAAATAAAAAATGAGCATAATATTATCCGTAACTTCATGAGAAAATTACCTATACCTAATCTCTTGCCAATATAACTTGCAATCTTCATATAAACACTTATAAACACCATAAATATGAATAATATTCCTAATAAGAACAAACCTAGTCCGATACCTTCTCTAATAGTATCTATCATAAACCTACCATCTTCTACAAAGATTTAGTAATATACTAAAGAAATATAATCTGCATAAAAAAAAATATCATATTTCACTTGAAAAATGGAGAAGTAATAGAAGCATATTTTAATTTATTAAAACATAATAATAATGAGCAAATAATAGGTAGTTTTAGAAAGATTAACAACGAAAAATATAGCGGAAGAAATGGGTCGATAAAAATAGATAAGAAATCAAAGTGTAATAATGATAACTCAAAAATCAGAAAACAGCTACTTCCTACTATTTGCCACGAATTTAAAACACCACTTAATATTATAATGGGAGCTCTACAATTAATAGATAATATTCATACTAATATAGAGTGTCCCAATATAGAGGGATTTAATAAAAATACTAAACTAATGAAACAAAATTGCTATAGATTACTGAAATTGATTAATAATTTTATAGATTTATCAAGGGTAGAGACAGGGTTTTTAGATATGAATGTTAAAAATGTTAATATTATCGAAGTGGTAGAGAACATTACGCAGTCGGTAGTAGTGATGGCTAAATATAAAGGTATAAATTTAGTTTTTGATACTGATATGGAGATGAAAATATTGGCATGTGATCCTGATAAGATGGAAAGAATCATCTTAAATTTACTTTCTAATGCTATTAAATTCACTCCAAAGGGTGGGAATATATATGTTAAGGTTTATGTTAATGATGATAGAATAAAAATTTCTGTTAAGGATACAGGTGTAGGAATTCCACAAGATAAACTCGGTGATATTTTTGAAATATTTAATAAACTAGAAACTAATTCAAATGTAAATAAGCAAGGGAGTGGTATTGGTCTTTCGTTGGTACAAAGCTTAATAGAAGCCCATGATGGAGATATAACTGTAAATAGTAAAGTAGGAGAAGGTACAGAGTTTATAGTATCTATACCTGTGAAGCAGACTACAGATACATATACCACTAATAGAAATAATATAGATTATCCTAAAACATCGAATGTTGAGCGAATAAGCATTGAATTTTCAGATATATATTCATTTGAATATTAGCTTAAAGTTAAAAAATATTTTTTATGAGAATGTAAAAAATTGTGTGTAAAATATGATTTTAGAAAAGACATTTAAGTAAGATTTCTTTAAGATGTTATATTATCAGTATTACCAAAATATTCATTAAATATTCAAGACAAATAAATATTTTGGTATTTTTTTGGCCATATTTACTAATAAGCATTATTATGCTCTTAAATACTCAGCGGTAGCTTATTTAACAGGTTTGCGTATCTGTTATTAAATAAAAGTCTGAGAGATAACATCTATATTTATATAATTTAGTTTTCAAAGTGCACATATTACCTAGTAGGTAGAATAGGCTAACTTAAGTTTAATCCTAAGTCAATACGCCCTTCAAATAGTATTGCAAACTGGGCTATGGTGGTTCCCCAAGTGGCTTAAATAATACTATTTAAGCCACTTATAACGTTAAATTTGAAGTTTATTATATTCTGGTGATTACTTTTGAAGCTATCTTTGACTGTTTAATTTTTTTCGAATATCTCCAAAATACAGTCGTTTAAATCCTTCATTATAGATTCTTTTACATCTTGACTCATATTTAAAATTCCATCTAATTCATATTGAAAAGATCTTATGGCTGAATCAATATGAGGTTTAAAGTCAAATTCACCAGTTCTTTCATTATGGTCAAACCCTAAGCCTATTGAATCAGGGATGTTATCGCCTATTTTATCCATAATAGAAACTTTTTTATCAACAAGCATAATAGCCTTTTCTATACTATCTTTAAAAATTTTTTCATTTTTAAAATTTTTATTTCCTTTAAGTTTTAAAAAAATATCAACTGTAATTTTTTCATTAGAATTAGGCTTTTTCATAAAAACTCTATAGAATCTAGCAGATATATCTTTATCTGTGGAGGCTTCCACACTTGTGCTTTCTAATGGATTTGATAGGTATTTAGAAATGTTAGAGACATTAAAAACTTCTGCCTTGTAATCCGATTTATATCTCAAATAACTATTATCTGCGTGCCTTACTTTCTTGTTTTTAACTTGATTATTAAATACATTATTGAAATCTTTTTTATTTTTTGTAATAGTATTTTTCTTAAAATTAGAATAATTATATTTACCAACAGTATTCATAGGAGTTATACTCATATACATACCCCTTCCTAAAATTTGGTTTTGTCAAAAGTTTCATCAAAAAACCTTGACAAAACCTTTATTTTTACAAATTTATATATAAAATACTTGCCACCCCCAAAAATAGGGTACAATTTTATTGACAAGATAAAATTAAGACCAATA
>NZ_JBAKFX010000061.1:0-21087 GCF_037577855.1 Dethiothermospora halolimnae
CTTAAGATTGTACTCCTAGAAATATTTAAATATTCACATGCTTGCTTTTGATTTAGTAATTTTTTAGACATAAAAATCAACTCCCTATGTCTAATTTTATCACAACCTCAAATACAATGCTAAACTACTTAATGGCATTTGATATAGTTTAACACTATATGATCAAAGCAGCTTAAACCTCCTTTCACCATACATCACATACTATACACCATATAATTATATCATATTGAACAAAGTCACCTTCAGTGCTTCTTTGTTCAGTCCAGGGTGCAAGGTACGGAGAACAAGGAGTTCTGAGCAAAAAACAGCAAAAGTATCTGGTTGCAACCAGATACTTTTGTTAATAATGTATAAAACCATATTCTGTTGTTCCTAAAGCTGCCTCATGTATTGTTTCTGCTGTTGTTGGATGGGCATGTATCGTTTCTATTATATCCTTATCTGTTAATCCATTTTTTATTGCTAAAGTTAATTCATGAATTAAATCTGTGCCATTAACTCCTATAATTGAAGCACCTAAAATCTTATTTGTTTTCTTCTCTTTAATTATTTTAACAAAACCTTCTCTATTTCCTAAGGTTAATGCTTTTCCGTTAGCCCCATAAGGAAATTTCCCTATCTCTATATCAATATTATCTTTCTTTGCTTTTTTCTCTGTTAAACCCACCGTTGCTATTTCCGGATCAGTAAATATGGCACTGGGGACAACTGAATAATCCATTTTCTTTTTCCCTTTTAATATATTTTCAACAGCAACTATACCTTGATGGGATGCCACATGGGCCAATTGCATTATATCCGTTACATCACCTACTGCATATATGTTTGATATATTTGTTTGTAGTCTTTCATTTACCACTATACTATTATTTTTATTGGTTTTTATGTCTAACTTTTCAATTCCAAGTCCCTCTATATTTGGTTTTCTACCCACCGCTACTAGAACTTTATCAGAAGTTATATACTTTTTACAGTTACTATTGTCAAAGGATATAATAATTTTGTTATCTTCTGTATCAATAACTTCTTTAACTTTTGAATTTGTCAATAGCTTTATACCTTTCTTCTTAGCAATACCTTCTATCTCATCAATCACGTCATCATCTAACATAGAAAGAACTTTGTCATTATACTCTATAACTGTTACATCTACTCCAAAATTATTAAAGATAAAGGCAAACTCCATGCCTATAACCCCACCACCAATAATGGTTAGTTTATCAGGTAACTTATCTATATCAAGTATTTCTTTACTGGTAAAGACATTATTAGAGTCTACCCCTTTTATAGGTGGTATACTAGTCTTAGATCCTGTGGAAATTATAGTGTTTTTAGTATTTATTGTTACTTCTTCCTTTTTTGTTTTAACAAATATTTTTTTATCATTTACTATATTTCCTTCACCTTTAAATAGCTCTATATTATTCTTATCTATTAAGTGCTCTATACCTCCAACCAATTCCTTTACAATATTATTTTTTCTATCTATCACCTTATTAATATCTAATCTTATATTTTCTCCTAGCACTCCATATTTTTCTGACTCCTTCATTTCTCTAAATACTTCAGCGGATTTAACCATAGCTTTAGTTGGTATACATCCCCAATTTAAACATGTACCGCCTATATTTTCCTTCTCTATTAGTGAAACCTTTGCCCCCAGTTTAGCCGCCCATATGGCCGCAACATATCCCCCAGGACCTGCACCTATGATTGTTATATCTGACTCTACTTCTCTTTTTTTAGGTTTCATGATACCACTCATATAACTAAAGGAACTTTTCCCACTTCCCTTTTTACTATTTTCTTCACCTTCTATTAATGCAACTACATCTCCTATATTAACCTCATCCCCAGTATCCACCTTAACCTCTTTTATTACCCCATCAAAATCCGATGAAATAGTTATATTTCCTTTATTCGATTCAACATCCAACAAGTCATCTCCACTTTTTATATCATCATCTTCCCTTATATAAACTTTACCAACTTTCCCTGACTTAGAATGACCAGTTAACTTATTTACCTTAACTTCCTTTAACATATTAACCGCACCTTTCCAATAGTTATTAAATAAAGACAGTGATTAATCACTATTGTTATACTGTCAAAGTATCTTTAAACAAAGTAATACCCTGACAGTGATTAATCACTGTCTTCTAAATTTTTAAATTATATATATAGTTTTTATTTAAAATCCTTTTCAAACTCATCTATTGAATCTTTTAATAATGTTACACTATATGCCATTGATGGGCCACCGCCAAATGCCACTGCTACCATTGCTGATTCTAATATTTCTTCCCTTGTAGCCCCTGCCTCTAACGCCTTATATACATGGAATACTATGCAATATTCACAACGATTATAAGCAGCTATTGCTACACTCATAAGTTCCTTTGTTTTAAGGTCTAAAGCTCCAGGTTCATATGATGCCCCTAATAGGTTCATAAAAGCTCCCACTTGCTTTTCATTAGTCTGCCCCACTACTTCTAATCCATTTGTAAAATCATTTAACATTTGTCTTACATCTTTAGCCATTTTAACCCCTCCAAATAATTTAATTGCTATACTAATCATTAGTATAGCAATTAAATTGTTAAAAGTCAATCAATCCCACCTATATTTTTTATAATTTTTTAACATTCTTAAGCATTTTTCCCAGAATCCCTTTAAATATATCCATTTCTTCTTGGGATATATTAATGGACAAAGTATCATTTAAGTGCTGTGCTATAGGCATAACTTTCTCCCTATATTCTTTTCCCTTTTCAGTTAGAACTAAGTTTGTTATTCTCCTATCTTCCGGATCCCTAATTCTTTTTATAAAGTCTTCTTTCTCAAGTCTATCTGCCAATCTTGCAACGGAAGATCCCTTAATATTCATCTTTTCACCTAGTTCTTTTTGATTCAACTGGTTTTGTCCTAAATAGTAAAGTGCTATCCATTGAACTCTAGTTATGCCATAATCTTTTAACCTTTCACTAAAGGCTTCGCAAATAATCTTTGTTGAATTATCTGCTATATATGAAACTCATGTGTCTAAATTAAACAAAAAATCACCTCAATAATATTATACTCTTATTGAAATGATTTACAAGTAAGTTATAATAAAACCTTTTATAAATATCTGATTATTGTCTATTATCATCTTTTGTTTTTAAGTACCCAGGCCTTTTGTTTAAAAACTTTAAGTTACTTAAAAAATAATTTTTAACTTCTCTAAAACTAAAGGGGCTAACAAATTCCATATAGGGTACTCCCATCATGTCCATAGATGTTAACTTTAACATAATAATAGTTATTCCTATAATAAAACCAAACAATCCAAATGTTCCAGTTATTAATATTAGTCCAAATTTAACAATTTTAAATGGATTTATTATAGAAAAATCCGGTGCTATGAATGAAGTCATAGTAGTTAAAGAAACTATTATAACCATCAATGGACTAACTAATCCTGCTGTAACTGCTGCTTGACCTATTACAATAGTCCCAACTATACCAATAGCAGGTCCAATCTGTTTAGGTAATCTTACACTGGCTTCTTTTAACATATCGGCTACAAACTCCATCAATAAAGCCTCCAATAAAGCATTAACCGGTACAGTTGTCCTTGATGATGCAAGTGCTAAGGCATATTGGGGGGGTAAAATATCTGGATGAAAACTTACTAGCCCAACATAAATAGCTGAAAAACTTGTAGTTATAAAAACAGATAAAAGCCTCATTGATTTATTAAAAACTGATAAAAAAGTATTTCCATAGTGATCATCTCCAGAATCCAAGAAACTAAAAAAGGTCTGAGGCATTATCAAAGCTAAATTACTACCTTCTATCATTAAACAAACTTTTCCCTTTAGCATATCAGAACATGCCGAGTCGGGTCTTTCAATAATACCTATTTGAGGGAATAATTGCAACCTATCTTCCCCAATAAATTTTTCAATATTACCTGAATCCATTATTCCATCTACATCAATTTTTTCTAGTCTTTTTTTAATTTCCGCTACATATGTTTCATTTACTATGTCTTTTATATAGATCATTGCTACACTGGTTTTTGTTCTTGTTCCAACAACATACTTATCTATTTGTAGACTCCTGTGTTTTATTCTATATCTTATTAATGATAAATTTGTTTCAAGATTTTCTATAAAAGCATCTCTAGGTCCCCTTAATGTTGTTTGAATCTCTGGGGTAGTTACATTTCGTTTCTCCACTTTTAAGGTATTACATACAATATATTTATCTTCCGAAGGCATAAAAATTACAGAATTTCCCTTAAAAATATAATCAATAATGTTATCTTCATCTTTTAAAAAAATAATATCGTCTATATATATTACAGACCTAGCTATTTTATCTATTGTAAGTTTTCCTCTTTCATTATATTGAAGTATTGGTTTTATTATGTCACCAGAGACTCTATTTCGATCTGTTATTGCACCAATATAAAAAAGATATATTTCATTATTTTTTATATTTATTTTCCTCATAGTTATACTTGAATTCCCTTGAGTATATTCTTTAATCCTATTTAAAATTCTATTTTTTTTCTTTAATATATTCATAAAATCACCCTTAATGTTGTACCTTAGCATTTGGATCAAACAAGTTTTTATTATTCATATTGAATTTAACCCTTACATTCACTTTTGCCTTAGGATATTTTTCTATCCAATCTATCTTTTGGTATATTTTAGAGTTATCAGCTCTAAAATATCTAGCAAACTGAAATATATCACTTTTGTATACCTTTTGGCTTTTTTTAATTATATTTTTAATATTATCAGCAACTTTTCTACTAATTATATCTTCTATTTCATCTATTTCTTTCTCACTTATCGGTTCAAGATAATATTGATATTTTAGCTGTCCATTCAATTCTATATCTATATCTATAATAATTTTATCTTGTTCATATTTAGTTTTTATCTTTCTATCTTTCAGTATAGTTTTAAAGGAATAAATATTATCACTTCTTTTAAATCCAGAAATAGTTTCTGTTAACCTAGGATTTTCTGCAAGTAGATATAGTAGCCCGTCAGTATTTTGGGCTTCAATAGTATCTATAAGTTTAGAATTTTTCATTACCGCAAGCCCTAAATACTTTATTGACCCTTGTTCTATCCCAATATATGGAATCACGTACCCTACCTTTTTTAAAGCAATGTTAGAGAGTAAATCACCTATATTTGGATACAATGTAGTACCATTTTTATATAAAAAATTTATGTTGTCTTCTATTAAAAATCCAACTGAAACATCTTTTTCTACCTTTATTTTTAATAATTTAATTGGCTCTTCACGACTAACTACCGGTAATAGTGTCTTTCTGTAATCATACATTCTATTAATTCTATTTAAATAAGGTTCTATACTTTCCTTCGCTATATTTGTTCCAAAAATTACAACTCTTGTTGCTCCTAAGAAAGTGGGATAAGGTCTCCTTGCATCATAATCTTCCCGTGCCTCTTCAAATGTATTACCATATGCCGCATCTGTATATACGTTTGTTATCTCAGCTCTTTTATCCTTTTTTCCTATTTGTGCTTTTAACTTTGCCACTTCAGTGGAAAATTCTATTTTATTATCTATACGTTCTATTCCAATTCCTATAACTATACTTCTTTTATCTACATCCTTATAGTCCCAACACCCACTTAAAAATAATACTAGTAGTAGTATAACTAGAGTTTTACTTATTTTTATTATCATTTATTTTCACCTTCGTAATAATTAATAATATTATTGGTATTAATCCCATAGTTATTCCACCTAAATATCCTTCATATTTAATAATTTGTTGAACATCTCCAAAGGTTGGTGGAATCTGAGAAAGAACAAAGCCTAGTAATACTATAATTAATGCTACTAGCTTTTCATTTTTGTTTTTTAATACTTTGGTAGTATAGTGAAAAGAACCATATGCAAATATTATAACAGTACATATTATGCCCATAATCCATACAGTCAAAATAATTCCGTCCAATCTACCTAAAAACTGGAGATATGGAACCTCTACTCTTCTCATAGCCGCAATCAATGAATCATTATAATGAATAATGTCTTCTATTCCTATAACCGATATACAAGATTCTGCTACTACTATATACATAATTCCAATAAAAAATATCATAAGGCTATTATGTATTAGAATTTTTTTATTATTTTTTCTACTAATAGGAATAAAAGTTATAATTTCTATTCCTAAAAATGCCACGATAAATTTAATGCTCCCCTTAAAATAGGTTATTATATTACTGGTTCCCAATAATGGTCTTATATTTATAATTTTTCCTTGAGTAAACATTATAATGTATGATCCAATACCTAATACAATAATAATATAACTGTAGATTTGGACAAATCTTAATATTGAACTTAACCCTTTTGTTAATGCATAGTATATAACTCCCATTAACAACATAGCTAGAGCCCATAGAGGTGTTTCTATTAGAATAGAAAGTTTTATAATTTCAATAGCTATTCTTGTTATGAAAGTGAAAAAAAAGAAAAAGTACACACTATAAATTGCCATAATTACTTTAGTAAAAAATTTTCCTATAAGTAGTTCTGAATATTGATCAAGGGTTTCTTTTTCGTGAATATAACCAAGGTATGTTATAAGGTTTACTATTATTATGGATAAAACTGTAGCAATTAATATTGATATCCATCCTCCAGTTCCACCAATTTCAGCTGCATCTTTAGGAATAGACACTATCCCTACTCCCACTATAGCACCAAATAAGCTAAAAAAGATCTGTTGATTTGAGAAGTTATTATTCATAAACCCTCCTTAGTCTAAGCAAATATGATAATTGAATGTTTTCATCCATTGTATATACTTTTTTAATATCCCCATAACTTATTAATATATGTGTGAATAATAACTTTAAATAATATTTTGCTATATGACTATGTTATTTCTATCTGGACTATTAAAAAATATAAATATTAAGGTCAAGAAGTAACATATTTCTAATCCCCACCACAATACTTACCTACTAATTATAATCTTACTTTTTTATCCCACTTCCTTTAAATCTATTCCACTTATATTTTCATTTTCTTCATTTAATTCTTTATTTATTTTAATTGCAAATATTCCAGTAATTAATATAGTAAAAAAATCTGCTACAGTTTGACTAAAAATAACTCCATTTAACTCAAAGATTCTAGGTAATATGATTATTGAAGGAACTAAAAATAATCCTTGTCTTGCTATTGATAAGACAAATGCTTGTTTTCCTTTTCCTAAGCCTTGAAAGAGTACTGCACAAACCTGTTGAAATCCAAAGAAAGGAAATAATAAACTCATGGCTTTTAAAAACCTTGCCCCTACCATTATTACTTCTCTGTCATTAGTAAATAGAGATACCACTTCCTTTGAAAATAAGAGAAAGAATATTGTAGATACAGTAGCTATTATTGTTGTATGCTTCAATGCAACTTTTACAGATTCAAACAGTCTATTGTATGACTTTGCTCCATAATTATAGCCTACTACCGGTTGAAATCCTTGATTATAGCCTAATATCAGAAACATACCTATTACAAAGGCTTTGATCCCTATTCCTATTCCTGCCACAGCTGAATCTCCATAGGGATTTGCTGCTTGATTCATAAGGGCAAAGGCTAGACTTGATACAGCCGCCATAGCACTGGTATTTCCTAACATTCCTACAAATAATGTGTCTACAAAATTATAAATAGCATTTATTAACATAGCTATAATACCGGGAATAGCCAGTTTTACTAACACCTTTGATACCTTTTCTTCTCCCATCATCTTTGTTCTTTTTTCTTTTATTTCCATTTTCATCCTCCTATTTTAAACAAAAGTACCCGAAAGCATGAATGCTTTTGAATTGTTAATTATTAAAAAAATATGAATTATAGTTCATTTAACTTTTAAAAAAAATTTGTGTCTACATACTCTACTCTATATTTACTCGTTTTAATAAGTAAGTAATATATTCTATATTTTTTTCTCTTTCCTGTGGATGAGCATCTAACATGCCTATAGTTGTCACCAGAATAGTTTCAACTAAACGGGTTACCATATATTTTTCTAATTTAATATTTTTACTTTCAATAAGTTCTTCTATTAATATCTTTAATTTAGAAATTAACTTTTGTCTAATATAATCCCGCTTTTCATCTTCTACAGCCTTTTCTCTAAATAATTCCTCTCCAAGACCTTTTCTACTCTCTACCTCATCATACAATATAGTTATAAATTTTACGATTTTCTCTTTAGAGCCACACTGCTCTTTTATAGTTTCTTCAAGTTGCAAGAAGGTATCTTCCCAGCTCTTTTTAAAAACACTTAAAAATAATTGTTTTTTATTTGGATAATAATTGTATAACGTACCTACTGCGATTCCAACTTCTTTAGCAATTTTTTTCATATCTACACCTTTATAACCATACTGTCCAAATAACTTAAAGGCGACTTCAAATATCTTATGTTCCAAATTTTTTATTATTTTAGGCATTTTTTCACCTCTTTTATGAATGTAAATTCATTATAATATAAAACAAATTGTTTTTCAATCTTAAAGAACAAAGGCACCTTTGGTGCTTCTTTGTTCTGTGCAGGATACAAAGTGCAGAGTACAGGGAATTGATTACCCTATAAATGTATGTAGGGCTTCAATATATTGAAGCCCTTAGGTCTTCTTCTAGAAGACCTACTGTGTCAAAGACTGTATTTTAAAATAAGCTGTGGGATTACGAATCCCCCAGCAACTAAATTTTAGTATTACACTATACTATATGACTTTAAAATCGTCCTGAATATATTCAGGACCTACATAGAGAAATACATAACTTTTACTATGTAAATGTTAAAACTTTTCATAATACCTATATATTCATATCGCTTTATTATAGCCACTTAATTTTTTATTATATATTCCTTTTTAAAGTATTTTAACCCTACAAATAAAAACTTATATATACTAAAGCCTATTATAGCTCCAATTACATTTAGTATTATATCATCAACATCGAATACTCCTAGATAAAAAATATATTGAAGAAATTCCATGCTTGATGCAAATAATACCGATATCATTACAGTATCTTTAAAGGATTTACACTTTCCAAAAACTATAGGCAATAAAAATCCCAGGGGCATAAAAGCTATAATATTACCAAATAAGTTATCAAACCATGTCCAATAGTTATAATGATTAAATCTATATATGTATGTTTTTATGGTTTCCAAAGGAATTAAATTCTTACTTCTAACCATATCATAAGGTCCATAAAAAATCCCGAATAAGCGAGATATCAAAAGCTTATATGTAAGTAAAAAAAGGTATATCCCAAAGCCTATATTGAAAATATTCTTTATATATTTTTTAGTCTTATTAATAGATTGATTTAGGTCTTTTCCTATTTTATTCTCTTCTCCAAAATCACATATAGATAATTTTATAGCATCATCTTCTTCATATCCTTTATTTAAGTATTCTTCTTTTAGTAAGTTAAGATGGTCCTTAAATTCTTCCCTTAACTCATCTTTATCATTAGAATCACATTGTAATTTATCTAATACTTTATCTATGTACTCATCAAATTTATTCATTATGTTATACCCCCTCATAACATACTTTAATTAACTTATCTACTTTTCTCCACTCTTTTACTTTTTTACTTAACTCTTTTATTCCTTTATCTGTTATCTTATAATATTTTCTTCTACCTCCCCCTTGAGAATCTCCCCAATAGGACTCTAATAGTTCTTTATTTTCAAGTCTTTTTAATGCGGGATAAAGGGTTCCCTCTCCTATCTTATATAACTTTTCACTTTTATCTTTTATAGTTTTAGCTATTTTATATCCATACATATCCTCTTTTTCTATTAATGATAATATCAATATATCTATACTGCCTTTCCTAATTTCTTTATCCATAATTTCACCTCCTCTCTTAATTATAAAATAAATTACATCGTATTACAAGGTACTTGTGAAATAAATTAATGCATTTTACCATTTATTCACTTCATTACTTTCATATAACATGATAAAATAGATAGTGGATAAATTTTGAGGAGGTATTAATATGAATAATTTTGAAAAAAATCTTGAAAAATATGCAGAATTAGCTGTTAAAGTTGGTATTAATATTCAAGAAAATCAAACTCTTGTGGTTAATGCACCTATATCAACAGCAGATTTTGTTAGAAAAGTAGCAAAAAAATCATATGATGCAGGCGCTAAAAATGTCCATGTTTCATGGAGAGATGAGGAAGTTACTTTAATTAAATTTATGAATGCCCCGGACGAAGCATTTAAAGAATTCCCTATGTGGAAAGCTAAAGGCTATGAAGAAATGGCTGAAGAAGGAGCTGCTTTTCTTTCTATAGCAGCATCAAATCCTGATTTACTAAAGGATGTTGATCCTGAAAGAATTTCAACTGCTAATAAAACTGGCAGTAAAGCTATGGAGAAATTTAGAGAATATACAATGAAAGATAAAAATAGCTGGTGCGTTGTTTCTGTTCCAACTAAAGAATGGGCAGCTAAGATATTCCCTAATCTAGATGAAAAAGAAAGTGTAGATGCTCTTTGGGAAAACATTTTCAAAGTAACAAGAATAGACAAAGACGACCCCGTTAAAGCTTGGACTGATCATTTAAATCTATTAAGAGAAAAAATGAACTACTTAAATGAAAAGAAATTTAAAAAGTTACATTTTAAAGCTCCAGGAACTGATTTAGAAATGGAACTTCCCAAAGGTCACATATGGGTAGCAGGGGATTCAACCAATGAAAAAGGTCATGACTTCGTTGCAAATATGCCTACTGAAGAGGTTTTCTCTATGCCACTAAAAACAGGTGTAAACGGTACTGTATCTAGTACTAAGCCATTAAATTATGGTGGAACTCTTATTGAAAACTTTAGTCTTACTTTTAAAGAAGGTAAAATAGTTGACTTTAAAGCTGAAAAAGGATATGAAACATTAAAAAGACTTATTGAAACTGATGAAGGTAGCCATTATTTAGGTGAAGTAGCTTTAGTACCTGATGATTCTCCTATATCAAATTCTGATATTATATTCTTTAATACACTATTTGATGAAAATGCATCTTGTCACTTTGCAATAGGTGCTGCTTATCCATCTTGTATAGAGGGTGGTAATAAATTAAGTAAAGATGAGTTAAAGAAAAAAGGTGCCAACGATAGTTTAACCCATGTTGACTTTATGATTGGATCTCCTGAAATGAATATCGATGGTGAAACTGAAGATGGAGAAATGATACCAATATTTAGAGATGGTAATTGGGCAATATAGTCAAAAAAGTGGCCAAGAAACATGGCCACTTTTTTAATTGTTAATTGTGAATTGTTAATTGTTAATTATTTTGTGTTTAAGAGATTTCACCGTACGAATTTACACCTATGTTTCAAAAGTGAATTCATACTGTAACTCTCAGACAGAGCATGCCCTGTCTCTACATAATAGAGTTTGTAGCATCGAATTTATTCGATATTTTCCTTATTTCTTCTTTCTTCTTTAGTTTTAAGTATCTACATAATTAAATTTTACGATTGTAAGGAGTAAAATTACCTTATCTATTCTTTATTCTCTATTATTTATTCCTTGCATTTAAATAGAGTTTTTTAGTTTACTCTCTTTATCGCTTCTCTCTAAAGCTAGTTCTATAAGTTTATCTATAAGTTCAGAATACTTTATTCCACTTGCTTCCCATAGTTTAGGATACATACTTATTTTAGTAAATCCAGGTATGGTATTAATTTCATTTACAACAATTTCACCATTTTCTCTTACAAAAACATCAACTCGCCCCATTCCTTTACAACAAAGTACTTTAAATGTTTCTATAGCATAATATTGAACCTTTTTTATTAGGTCTTCAGATAATTTAGCTGGTATTTCTAATACGGCTCCATTTTCATCTATATATTTAGACTCATAGGAGTAAAAGTCTTGACTAGGTAGTATTTCTCCCGGAATAGAAGCTATAGGATTGTCATTTCCAAGTACAGAACATTCTATTTCTCTCCCCTTGATATATTCTTCTATAATAATTTTATTATCAAATTCAAAAGCTAAATTTATGGCCTCTTCAAACTCATCTTTATTTTTAACTTTACTAATTCCCACCGATGAACCTAAGTTAGCTGGCTTAATAAACACTGGCATCCCCAGTTCTTTTTTTACTTCATCAAAATTAATCTCCCCAGAGCCTGAAGTATAAGCTATAAACTTAGAAATAGGGATATTGGCATCCCTTAATAATCGTTTCATAACATCTTTATCCATACCTACAGCTGAACCTAGAACATCTGCTCCTACATAGGGTATATTAGCTAGTTTTAAAAGTCCCTGTACCGTTCCATCTTCTCCATAGGGACCATGTAATACAGGAAAAATAACATCTATCTTTCCCAAAGATTTATGAGTTGCCATACTAATCAATTGATTTGATTTTTCTCCTGGAACTAAAGCTATCCTATCATTTGATTTATTTAACCCAATCAGTTTAGGATTAGTCATATTAAGTAAAAACTGTGTCTTTTCATTTAGATACCAATGTCCATTTTTATCTATCCCTATTAAGGTTACTTCATACTTTTCTTTATCTATAGCATCAATTACACTTTTAGCCGACTGTAAGGAAACCTCATGTTCAGCAGATTTCCCTCCAAAAATAATTCCTAATCTTATTTTCTTCACCTATTATCGCTCCCTTTAATAAATATCAAATAATGTATATTACTATATATATTATTATAACATTTAAATCATGCTTTTGCTTAACAGTTCCTAGTAAAGAATAGAGAATAGAGAATAAAGAATAGATGAGGTTATTTTACTCCCTTTGGTCGTAAAATTTCATTTATATAATAAAACAAAGTAGCTCATGGCCACTTTGCACATTATCTATTCTTTATTATTTATTATTTATTCTTTATTATAAACTATTTATTCTGAAAACCTTGTTCTTTTAAAATAGGACTTACCTTTGGAAAATATACTGTTTTATATACATGGGATACTGTTTGGGACCAATTTCTATCACTTTCCCCATTTGTTCTTTCCACCATATATTTTGCCATTGTATTATCATACTTATCAACTATGTCTTTTAAATCCTTATTATATTTTTCTTTATGATATATAGCCTCCTTAGGAAACCTAGGTTTAATATCTGAATTATCTTTAGGATCTCCTACACACAAGCCAACAACTGGATAAACGTACTCTGGTAACTCCAATAATTTAATAATCTCATCGGGATTGTTTCTAACTCCTCCAATAGGGACTACTCCTAGTCCCAACGACTCTGCTGCTCCTATTGCATTTCCTAAAGCTATTCCAACATCCACAGACCCCACCATAACCGATTCTGCATTTTCAGTTATTACTAAATCTACACCATTTTTTTCTGCTGCAATTTTAGCACGATAAAAATCCATGGCAAAAAGTAAAAAAACTGGAGCCTCATCTATCCAACTTTGATCTCCACATAAATTAGCTATCTTAGATTTTCTTTCCTTGTCTTTTATAGCTATTATACTTACCTGTTGTCCATTTATTGATGATGGAGCTCTTTGGGCCGATTTAATTATCATATCTAAATCCTTTTCTTCTATATCATCTCCCTTATAACTCCTTATAGACCTATGGTTTAAAAATGTATTTATAGTTTCATTCACAAAAATCACTCCTATCTATTTGATTATATATTGATTTATACCCTAAAATTAGTTATTAATAACAATATTATTAGTATTGTACATCCACCTATTTATATACTAAAGATCAAACTTTGATGTAATAAACCTAATAATTATTCTCCTTACTTCTTGTTTAAAACAAAGTAGCAGATGACTACTTTTTATTTATTTATTATTTATCCATTGTTTATTCTTCACTTTTGCAAACTTTTACCTTTATATTATTAACTAAAAAAGCATAAACTAATAATTGCAAATAAAAACGTGATTTTTCTTTATTTATACATCACATTTTGTAATGACAGATTGGAGGACTTCATGAAAAATAAAAAACATGCAACATATATCCTAATTATAATATCATTATTACTTCTAATTATAGTTCCGTCTCTGTATAATAATATCCAAAAACCTGTTGAAAAACCTAATAGTAATTCCAAGTTTAAAGATAATATTAATAGTAAGAATAACTCTAGTGATTCTAATAAGTCAGAAAATCCTATAATAGAATCTAAAATGGAGTTTGGTATAGGCAGCCATACAAATATAAGCAAAAAAGTACCTAAAGAAAATAATAATACATCTAAATCCCCTAAAGAGCAAAAACAAAGTATTTCTAAATCTGAAAATAAGAAAAAAAACAAACAATTTAAATGGAATGGACAATACGTATATCTAACATTTGATGATGGCCCCAGTAAGGAAACCAAAACAATACTACAAGTGCTGAGAAAAGAAAATATAAAGGCAACTTTTTTTGTAACAGGAACCAGCACTAAAGAAAATACAAACTTATTAAAACAAATAGTTAAGGATGGGCACAAGGTGGGAAATCATTCCTATTCCCATGATTATAGCTATATTTACAGTAGTGTAGAAAATTTCTTTAAAGACTTTTATAAGAATCAAAAAATAATATATAATACAACAGGGATTAATACCAGTATATTAAGACTTCCTGGGGGCTCCAATAATACTGTCAATCACAAGTATGGAGGCCAACAGGTTATGAATGAAATAATATCTAGGCTATACAATGAAGGATATTTATTTTTTGATTGGAATATAACCAGTGGCGATGCATATGCTAATGGTAACTCCGCAGAATATATAGTAAACAAAGTCTTAAATGAAGTGAATAATACTAATACCCCCATAATACTTATGCACGATAATAATGCAAATGGAAATACTAAAAAAGCTTTACCTATTATAATTAAAAGATTAAAAAATAAGGGATATAAATTTGGTGTCTTAAGCAGAAATTCTCCAAGGGTAGTTTTAAAATAATATATTATTACCTTTCCTTAACATTAAAAAAAAGTAAATGATTTTAGAGCCTTAAGGCTCTAAAATCATTTACTTTTAAAGTTATATATGTTATAATTAGTTATCTATATTTTTTTATAAATAGATTAATTTGTCTTAGGGGGATAAATTAATCTATCTTTTTTATATCATACACTCCTTCTACAAATTTACCAACTTGCCCTCTAGGATTTTCAATTTTATTTGAGTCCCATTTTGTAAATTCCACTAATATGTCATAGAAAGGTGGCTTTATACAATTTTTAATACACTGATATTTTAAAATAAGTTTCCCAGTTTTACTGTTTTTTAATTCTTCGTATTGATGTTTAGAACTTTCATAGGGAGATGTTAATACTAGTGCCTCTGTAGGTAAACCTACCATCCAGTCTAAATCATTTTCTTTCACACCTATTAGTATAGCTACTTTCTTAGTCTGTTCTTTAGTTAAAACATCTGTTTTGTCGATTTTTAATAAATCTATAGCTTCTTTACTTTCCAAAATACTAAATATTTCTTTCGATTTTTCACTACTTAAAAATACTATTTTTTCTACTTTCGAATATCCAAGATAATCTTCTCCAACACCTACAGGATACCATGTTCCTCCCTTTGCTGAATTCCATTCAGTATCCTCCATTGCCATTACACTTGTTGATAATCCTAATATTAACCCTAATACTAATAAAATGCTTAACAGTTTACCTTTCATTTATATCTCTCCTCTCTTTTTGTATGCTTTTTTATTAACCTCTACCCTCCTTTATACATATTAAGTAAAAACTTCTTTAGTTTTTACTACCTTGATATGATAACATATTTTTCTATTTATGGATAGTCTTTTGGATGTCTTTTACAAATCTTTAACATTTATATGTTTTTTATTTAATTATGATGTGAATTGTAGTATTCAAAAGGGCAAGTTTGAAACACAAAGTTTCATATTTGCCCTTTTGAATACTACAATATATTAATCCCTATCTCCTTACAACTATCTATCATTTCCTTTGGCCATATGGATGCTTGAACCTCTCCAATATGAGCTTTTTGTAAAAATAACATACATATTCTCGATTGTCCTATTCCTCCGCCAATGGTATATGGTAATTTCCCTTCTAACAATAACCTATGAAATTCCTTACTACTTTTTTCATAACAGTTAGCCATTTTAAGTTGTTTTTCCAATGCCTTTTCATCTACCCTTATTCCCATAGAGGATAATTCAAGGGCATCTTCTAATATAGGGTTCCAAAATATAATATCACCGTTTAATTCCCAGTCGTCATAGTCCGGTGCTCTACCATCATGCTTTTTCCCAGAGGTAAGAGTCTTTCCTATTTTCATTATAAAAACTGCTCCTTTTTTCTTTGTTATTTCATATTCCCTTTCCTTTGGAGTTAAGTTAGGATACATATCTTCAAGTTCTTGTGTCGTTATAAATGTAATATCATCTGGTAGTATTTTTTCTAAACCCTTATACTGGTCAGTTATATAGCTTTCTGTTTTTTTAAATACTTTATATAATTTTTCAACTATCTCTTTTAACTTTTCTTCTGTTCTCTCCTCTTTTTTTATTATCATCTCCCAATCCCATTGGTCAACATATATGGAATGGATATTGTCTAAGTCTTCGTCTCTTCTTATTGCATTCATATCTGTATATAATCCCATTCCATTTGTAAAACCATATCTATATAAAGCCATCCTCTTCCATTTAGCTAAGGAGTGAACTATTTCCACATAATTATCATTATCTCCCTTTACAGTAAACCCTACAGGTCTTTCAACTCCATTTAAATCATCATTTAGCCCAGTTTCCGGCTCCACAAACAATGGAGCTGACACTCTAGTTAAATTAATCTCTTCAGCTAAAGTCCTTTCAAAATAATCCTTTAACTTCTTTATAGCTATTTCTGTTTCCAATAAATCTAACTCCGTTTTATAGTTTTTGGGTAATATTAATTTATCCATAATTATCCTCCTATGCAATTATCTTTGGTATTTTAAGCACATTTTCACCGAGTAATCAGTTGAGGGATTACAAATTCCCCCAACAACCTATATGGTCAAGGCTTATTTATTCTAAAACTATTAAAAGTTCCCCTGACTTAACCTGTTGCCCTTCACTAACAATTATAGACTTTACAATTCCATCCCCATTGGCAGTTATATTAGTCTCCATTTTCATAGCCTCTATAACAGCTAAAGTTTGATTTTTCTCAACCTTTTCTCCCTCTTTTACAGTAATAGAAGCCACATTTCCTGGAACACTTGCACCTATTTCCATATCATTTTCTGGATCTGCTATTTTAGTTACTACCCTTTCTACTTTACTATGACTCCCCTTATCTTCAACCTTAATTTCCCTTCTATTTCCATTCACTTCAAATATTACTTTTCTATTCCCTTCTTCATCTATTTTTCCTATTTCTAATAGTTTAATAACCAATGTTTTCCCTTTTTCTATTTCTATTTCACAGGTTTCTCCTTCAAACAGTCCATGGAAAAATACATCACTTCCCATATTACTTAAATCACCATATCTTTTAGTATGTTTTAAATATTCTTCAAATACTTTAGGATATAATGAGTAACTTAATATATCTTTCTTATCAACATCTATATGATGCTTTTCTTTTAAATCTTTTTCTATTTTCTCAAAGTTTTCAGGTTCTAGTAATTCTCCAGGTCTACAGGTTATAGGTTCCTCTCCTTTTAAAACTAACTTCTGTAATCTTTTATTAAAACCACCAGATGGCTGACCCATCATTCCTTTAAAAAAGGATACTACTGAATCGGGAAATGCCATACCTTTACCTTTGTCATATATATTCTCAGAAGTTAAGTTATTTTGGACCATAAATATTGCCATATCTCCCACCACCTTAGATGATGGAGTCACCTTTATTATATCCCCTAGCATATGATTTACTTCCCTATACATTTCCTTTACCTCATTAAATTTATGTCCTAATCCAAAGCTTTCCACTTGAGGTTTAAGATTTGAGTATTGTCCACCTGGTAATTCATATTTATATATTTCTGCTGTTGCAGATTTTAAGTCAGATTCAAATTTGCTATAGACAGGTCTAACCGAATCCCAATAATTAGATATTTTTTGTATATTGTCAAGGTCAATACCTGTGCTCAACTCTGTATTTTCAAGGGCCGCAACCACTGAGTCCAATGATGGTTGACTTGTTAAGCCTGACATACTACTAAAGGCTGTATCCACTATATCCACTCCAGCATTTGCTGCCATTAAAATAGTAGCAACACCATTACCACTGGTATCATGGGTATGAAGATGTATAGGTATTGAAATTTCATCTTTTAATGCTTTTATAAGTTTATGGGCTGCATAGGGCTTTAATAATGCTGCCATATCCTTTATCCCTAATATATGAGCTCCCATTTTTTCAATTTCCCTTGCCATCTTTACATAATATTTTAATGTGTATTTATCTCTAGTTTCATCTAAAATATCTCCTGTATAGCATATACATGCCTCTGCTACTTTTCCCGTTTTTAATACTTCATCTATAGATACTTCCATTCCCTTTATCCAGTTTAGGGAATCAAATATTCTAAATACATCTATTCCACTATTTGCTGACTCCTTAATAAATTCCCTTATTACATTATCAGGATAGTTTTTATATCCTACACCATTTGAACCCCTTATAAGCATTTGAAGTAAAATATTGGGGATTCTTTTCCTTAAACCTTCTAACCTTTTCCATGGGGACTCCTTTAAGAACCTATAGGCTACATCGAAGGTTGCTCCTCCCCAAACTTCCATTGAAAATAACTCTTTTGCTAAGTGGGAAGTGGCTTTTGCTATTTTAGTCATATCCCTAGTTCTCATCCTAGTGGCCATAAGGGATTGATGGGCATCCCTCATTGTGGTGTCTGTTAATAGTAGTTTTTTGTTATTATTTATCCATCTAATTAAGCCGTCGGTTCCTTGTTCATCTAGTATTTGTTTACTTCCCTTCAAATCAATAGATTGATCTATATCAGGTACCATAGGAACATCAAAATCTTTCTTTTCTCCTTTAGTTTCATTTACTACCTTTTCCCCTATATATTTAAGGACTCCTATTTCTTTATCAGTTTTAGGTCTTATGTCAACAAGTTCTGGGTGAAAATCAATGAATTTTGTATGACATATCCCCCTTAAGAAATCATCATGATTTAAAACATTAATCAAAAATGCTGAATTAGTTTTAACACCTTTTATCTTGGTCTCTTTTATTGCTCTAGTACTTTTTCTTATTGCATCATGAAAATCTCTAGCCCACGAGGTTATTTTCACCAATAAACTATCATAGTATGGACTTATGATAGAGCCAGTGAACCCATTACCTCCATCTAATCTGATTCCAAAACCTGAAGCTGTTCTATATATGTCAAGCTTTCCTGTTTGGGGCATAAAATTATTTACTGGATCCTCAGTAGTTATTCTACACTGAATTGAATAGCCATTTACTTTTATACTATCCTGAGACTTTATCCCTATTTCCTCTGAATCAAGGGAATAACCTTGAGCTACTAATATTTGCTTTTGAACTATATCTACTCCTGTAACCATTTCAGTTACTGTATGCTCAACTTGTATTCTTGGATTCATTTCTATAAAATAATGATTCCCATTCTTATCTACTAAAAATTCTATAGTTCCTGCATTCTCATAATTAACTGTTTTAGCTATTTTTAAAGCATCATTACAAATCTCTTCTCTTTTCCCTTTTGATAAGGCTATGGAAGGTGTAAACTCTATAAGTTTCTGATGTCTTCTCTGTATAGAACAATCTCTTTCATATAGATGCACCACATTACCATATTTATCCCCTAATATTTGTACCTCTATATGTTTTGGTTTCTCAAGATATTTTTCTATAAAAACATCATCTATTCCAAAGGCTTTTTTAGCTTCACTTTTTGCACTTTTTAGTTCTTCTAAGAGTTTTTCTTCACTTCTTACTATTCTCATTCCCCTTCCTCCACCACCAGAGGATGCCTTTAACATTATGGGATATCCACTTTTCCTTGCAAACTTTATCGCTTCTTCTTCTGTTTTTATGGGTTTTTCACTGCCTGGAATAGTAGGTACATAGGCCTCTTTAGCCACCACTTTAGACTTTATTTTATCTCCTAATTTATCCATCATTTCATGGGTGGGACCTATAAATGTAATACCTGCCTCTTGACATTTTCTAGATAACTCAGAACTTTCAGATAAAAAACCATATCCAGGATGTATTGCATCTACACCTTTCTTTAAAGCTAATTTAATAATTTCATCTATACTTAGATAAGCTTCCACCGGTCCCTTATTTTTTCCTATAAGATATGATTCGTCTGCTTTAGTCCTAAATAATGAACACTTATCCTCTTCTGAGTATATTGCCACAGTTCTAATACCCAACTCATGACATGCTCTAAAAATTCTAATGGCTATTTCTCCTCTATTGGCCACTAAAGCCCGTTTAAATTTTTTTATCATTATTTCCCCTCCTCTACTTAATAGGTTTTCCATCTTACATCTGTATATTAATACTATTATTATTATATTTATTTGTATTTGTTACAATTTTATAATATTTTATAATACTTTTTAATTGTTATCAACCTTTATTTTTTTCTTGAATTGCTAGGAAAATGTTTTCACGGTTCAATTTATAATATTTTATAATTATGCATTTTATTTATTTCTCTACAACCTTATAACTGTATATTAATAGTAAAATATATATTATAAGAAAATGGAGATAAATTTTTAAAAAATAAATAATAGTTAAAGGATTCTATAGACTAATAAAGAAGTATATTTTATAGAAATATAGAGGAGGATTAAGCTGCTTTGATTATATAGTGTTAAACTATATCAAATACCATTAAATAGTTTAGCATTGTATTTGGGGTTGTGATAAAATTAGACATAGGGAGTTGATTTTTATGTCTAAAAAATTACTAAATCAAAAGCAAGCATGTGAATATTTAAATATTTCTAGGAGTACAATCTTAAGATGGGAAGACAATGGAGTAA